>NZ_JCALCO010000024.1:0-97958 GCF_059812385.1 Mycobacterium sp. NGS58
CCGGCCTGGTGCATCGCGACGTCAAGCCCGAGAACGTGCTGATTTCGGACGACGGCGAGGTGAAGATCGCCGACTTCGGCCTGGTCCGGGCCGTCGCGGCGGCCGGAATCACCTCTACCAGCGTGATTTTGGGCACCGCGGCCTACCTGTCGCCCGAGCAGGTGCGCGACGGCCCCCCACCCAATCAAGCCAGCCCGCGCAGCGACGTCTACTCCGCGGGGATCATGACCTATGAGCTGCTGACCGGGCGCACGCCGTTCACCGGCGATTCGCCGCTGTCGCTTGCCTACCAGCGGCTGGACACCGACGTGCCGCCGCCCAGCGCGGCCATTGACGGCGTGCCCGCGCAGTTCGACGAATTCGTGGAGCGCGCGACGGCCCGCGACCCGGCCGAGCGGTATGCCGACGCGACCGAGATGCGCGCCGACCTCGAGGCTATCGCCGAAGAGCTTGCGCTGCCCTACTTTCGGGTGCCGGCGCCACAAAACTCCGCACAACACCGGTCGGCGGCGCTGCAGCGGAGCCGGACCGCCCCACGGCCGGACGCTGCGCGGCAACCCGGACCGACCGGCCCGGCGCCGGTACGTCAACCCACCCGCCGGATGACCCGGGGCCCCGAGGATTGGCCGGAGCCGGAACGCCCGCCGACAGACGACGAGCCCGAGGATGACTACGAATACGAGCCTGTCTCAGGCGAATTCGCGGGCATCCCGATCAGCGAATTCGTCTGGGCGCGCCAGCACGGCCGCCGCATGGTGCTGGTCTGGGTGGCGCTGGTGCTGGCGATCACCGGGCTGGCCGCCGCCGCGGCCTGGACCATCGGGAGCAACCTCAACGGACTGCTGTAGCCGGGCAGGGCCCGGCGAACACCGCCGGAGGAAGTCAGTCGCGCAGCATCTCGGCGACGAGGAACGCCAGCTCCAGTGACTGCTGCGTGTTCAGCCTTGGGTCACAGGCGGTTTCGTAACGGCCAACCAAGTCGGTGTCCGAGATGTCTTGCGCCCCACCCAGACACTCGGTGACGTTCTCGCCGGTAATCTCGACGTGGATGCCGCCGGGGTGGGTGCCCAGCGCTCGGTGCACCTCGAAGAATCCCTGCACCTCGTCGACGATGCGGTCGAAGTGGCGCGTCTTGTAGCCGTTGGACGACTCGTGGGTGTTGCCATGCATCGGGTCGCACTGCCAGATCACCTGGTGACCGGTGGCCTGGACTTTCTCCACGATCGGGGGCAGCAGATCGCGAACCTTGTTGTTGCCCATCCGGCTCACCAGGGTCAGCCGGCCGGGCTTGTTGTGCGGATCGAGCCGCTCGACGTATTCAACGGCCAGTTCGGGGGTGATCGTCGGGCCGATCTTGACGCCGATCGGGTTGGCGATCACCTCGGCGAAGGCGACGTGGGCGCCGTCGAGCTGGCGGGTCCGCTCGCCGATCCACACGGTGTGCGCCGACAAGTCGTACAGCTGCGGTTCGCCGCTGTCGCTTTCCGACAGGCGCAGCATGGACCGCTCGTAGTCCAGCACCAAAGCCTCGTGGCTGGCGTAGATCTCAGCGGTCTGCAGGTTGCGGTCGGCCACCCCGCAGGCGCTCATGAAGCGCAGGCCGCGATCGATCTCGGTGGCCAGCGCCTCGTACCGCGCGCCGGCCGGGGAGGTCCGGACGAACTCCCGGTTCCAATCGTGCACCAGGTGCAGCGAAGCCAATCCCGAAGACGTCAGCGCGCGAACCAGGTTCATCGCCGCGCTGGCGTTGGCGTAGGCGCGCACCAAGCGGGACGGGTCGTGCTCGCGCACGGCGGCGTCCGGGGCGAAGCCGTTGATCATGTCGCCGCGATAAGACTTCAACCCGAGCGCGTCGATGTCTGCAGACCGCGGCTTGGCGTACTGCCCCGCGATGCGGGCCACTTTGACCACCGGCAGGCTCGAGCCGTAGGTCAGCACCACCGCCATCTGCAGCAGGGTTCGTACGTTGCCGCGAATGTGGGGTTCGGTGTTCTCCGTGAACGTCTCCGCGCAGTCGCCGCCCTGCAGCAGGAACGCCTCACCCCGCGCCACCTGGGCCAGCTGCTCTTGCAACCGGACGATCTCCGACGGCACCGTCACCGGGGGCACGCTCTCCAGCACCGTACGCATAGCCGTCGCCTGGTCGGCAGGCCAGCTGGGTTGCTGGGCGGCCGGTTTGGCCAGCGCGGCATCCAACCGGGCCCGCAGATCGGTCGGCAGCGGCGGCAGCGGCGGCAGCTGATCGATCGGTATGTCGACGGTCCAGTTCATCGGTTCATCTTAGCGGGGGCGCGGATGCCCCCGGTCAGGGCTGATCTGCGCGAACGCGACTCGGCGGGCGCGTTCGGCCCGCGGTCTCAATCCCCGGACGTGATGAGCCGGTATCTGCGGAGCTGATCGCGGGCGTCGACCAGCGCGTCGTGCGCATCCGACGGCCGCGGCGGCATGCGGGGGCTGCCCCGGTCTTCCCATAGCTGTCGCAGTTCCCGGGTGAATCGGGGGATGTCCCGCGGCAACTCCGGCATGGTCCCCCACAACTGGCACAGGGCCACGTGGTCGTAGGCCGCCACCCACGCCCACAGCTCGATCGGCTCACGGGCCGCCGTGGGCGAATTCAGGCCGAAAAAGGCCTCCAGGTCTTCCCGGATCTGCCGACGGGAGCGCCACAGCTGCGACGCCGGCGGCGGCAGCTTGGGCAGCACGTTGGCACGCACCCAGGGGCCGGCGCGCTCGGGGTCGAATTCCGTGGACACCGCGTAGTACTCACGGCCGTCTTCGGCGGCCACCCCGATCGAGATCAGCTCGATGGTGCGGCCGTCCTCGATGAATTCGGTGTCGTAGAAATACCGCACCGGGGAAGCCTAGACCGGCGACGGCGAGCGCCGGGACGGCGCGATCGGACACGACGGGCCACCGGCTCCAGCGGCGGACTATCGGCTGATCAGGATGGGCCCGGTGGGCGCGGGCGCGGGGTGTACCTCGTGGTCGAGCGTGGCGTCGACGGTGCGTTCGTCGGGCAACCGCGGTGTGCCGGCGATCGCGCACTGCAGGTACAGCTTGGCCCGCACTACCGGGCGGCGCAGCGTCCGCTCGCGTTGCAGCGCGCGACGCATCTTGTCCGGCCGCGTGGAGTACCGCCAGCGGGCCCATGGGGCGTGCGGACGCGACAATCGGATTGCGCCGATGACCAGCAGGATGACCAGGAACATGCCCAGCAGGCCGGTCCACACCTTGCCCTTGAGCACCACCACGACCGCCAGCGGCAGCGTCAAGGCCATCGCGCTGCCCACCACGGCCCGCAGCGCCGCCGAGTCGACGCCGTGCCAGATCGGCAGGAAGAACATCAGCGGGTGCAGTCCCATGATCAACAGCCCGGCGACGGCCACCGCGGCGAACACCGCGTCCACCGAGGTGCGGCCGTCCTCGGACCAGTAGACGTCGGACAGGTGCAGGATCAGCGCGTACTCGTCCAGGACCAAAGCGGCCCCGATTCCGAAAAGCGTTGCGGCAACGATGAACTCGGGCTCATGACCGTCAATTGACAACGTGACCAGCATCAAGCCCGACAGCAGCGTCAGCACCACCCCGAAGGTGACGTGGTGGATGTGCACTCCCCCGACGTGGACGTTGCGCGGGTGCCACCAGCGGGTGGGGCGGCCGTTGGCGGCGCGGTGGCGGATGAAACGCACGAACGTGCGCGTGACGAAAAACGTCAGGATGAAGGCGACCAGGCAGCACAGCAGTGGCAGATGGCCACTGTCGTGAACGTCATGTGCGAACCATCGGGTCACCTCGGCCACGAACGAATGGAGCACCATTGAAACCTACGCCTGTCCGCGCCCGCGCCGTGGGACGCGCTGCTCCAGGCGGGTCGGGACCCGCGCACCCATTACGCTGTTGTGCGACATGAGTACACGGCAGGGGCCCGGCGTGGGCAATCGACCCGGGTGGGTGCTGTGGTGGTCGCTGGCTTGGCTGGTGGCCGCGGCGGGGCTGGGCTATGCGGCGTGGCAGCTGTTCGGGCACACGCCCTATCGCATCGATATCGACGTCTATCAGATGGGCGCGCGGGCCTGGATGGACGGCCACCCGTTGTACCGCGGGGATGCGCTGTTCCACACACCGATCGTGGATCTGCCCTTCACCTATCCGCCGCTGGCGGCCATCGTGTTCTGCCCGTTCGCATGGATGCACATGCCCACCGCCAGCGTCGCGATCACCGCTTTGACGCTGGTGCTGCTGGTCGTGTCGACCGTGCTGGTGCTGGCCCGCCTGGACGTCTGGAGCGCCTCGAGGGCCCTGCCCGGCCCGGCCTGGCTGCGCAGGTTGTGGCTGGCCATCGTCGCCGCGGCGGCCGCGTCGGTCTGGCTGGAACCGATCAGCTCGAACTTTGCCTTCGGCCAGATCAACGTCGTGTTGATGACGCTGGTGATCGCCGACTGTCTGCCACGGCGCACGCCGTGGCCGCGCGGTTTGCTGCTGGGCGCGGGCATGGCGTTGAAGCTGACCCCGGCGGTGTTCTTGCTCTATTTCCTGCTGCGACGTGACAACCGCGCCGCGCTGACCGCGCTGGCGTCATTTGCGGGGGCGACGCTGCTCGGTTTCGTCCTGGCCTGGAACGACTCGTGGGAGTACTGGACGCACACTGTGCACCACACGGACCGGATCGGTTCGGCGTCGTTGAACACCGACCAGAACGTCGCCGGCGCCCTGGCCCGGCTGGGGCTCGGAGAGCAGGACCGGTTTCTGCTCTGGGTGGCCGCATCACTGCTGGTGCTCGCGATGACGGTCTGGGCGATGCGGCGGGCGCTGCGCGCCGACGAGCCCACGCTCGCGCTGGTGTGCGTCGCGCTGTTCGGGTTGGTGGTGTCGCCGGTCTCCTGGTCGCACCACTGGGTCTGGGTGCTGCCGACGGTGCTGGTGACCGGGATCGTGGGCTGGCGTCGCCGCAACGCGGCGCTGATGGCCATCAGCGCCATCGGGGTGGCGCTCATGCGCTGGTCGCCGATCGACCTGATGCCCAAGCATCACGAGGCCAGCGCCGCCTGGTGGCGTCAGCTGGCGGGAATGTCCTACGTGTGGTGGGCGCTCGCGGTCATCGTCACGGTCGGAATCACCGTCACCGCCCGCGGGGTCGCGCGGGATGCGGCACCGCAGCAGTTGACGCCGGTTACCGCCGCCGGCTAACTGTAGGAGGTCACCACGTTGGTGACGCCGGTGGTGAGTCGTGATGCTGGTGGCTGGCCGTCGGCGGCAGAGTGTGGTCGATGGTAGTTGAAGTGGATGTTCCAGACCTTGAGCGCTTCGGCGCGCTGGGCTTCTGAGGTCCAGGTGCGGGCGTAGAGGAACTCTTCGGCCAGGATGCGGTGATATCTCTCCACCTTGCCGTTGTGGCGTGGGGTGTAGGGCGTGATGCGTTGATGCCGGGCCCCGTGCAGGACGTGGACGAAGTCCTTCGCGCGGTAGCAAGAGCCGTTATCGGTGACGATCCGTTGGATGCGGTCGATCCCGTGCGCAGCGAACCAGACCCGGGCCCGGTGCATGAATCCGATTGCGGTGATGGCCTTTTCATCACTAAGCGCTTCTGTATAAGTCAACCGGGAGTAGCCATCGACTGCAGAATGCAGATACACATAGCCGGCTCGCGTTCCTGCTGCGGTGGCCACCGCCACGGCTTTGGCCTGGACGCTGCCCTTGCCGTGCACTCGCCACCCGCCACCATCGGGGATGCGGCCGACCTTCTTGATGTCGACGTGCACCATGTGTCCGGGGTGGCGGGCGATGATGCGTTGCGGTACCCGGTTCAGATCCCCGCTGGGGTCAAGGAACCTGCGCCGATGCAAACCCAGCACCACCAGCTGCCGGCTCACGGTGCGGCGGCTGATCACGATGCCGCCCGCATTCAGTTCGAAGGCGATCCGCGTCGCAGACCACTTGCGGTCCCGGCGCATCGCCTCAATCACAGTTATGACCTCGGGCGGGGTGGCCGTGGGCTGGCGCCTCGGCGCCGATGAACGATCGTGTAGGCCCAGCTCACCGAACTGCCGGAACCGATTGACCCACTTGGAAGCACACGCCCGCGAGATCCCCATCTCAGCAGCGATATGGGCGATGGGACGCGATTGACAACGCTGCACCAGCCGCTTGCGACCTTCAACAGACAACGGGGCATTACCGTGAGTCATGGGACGGGTTGCTTCAAGTGCGTGGACGAGTGATTGGCGTTTCTCATCCTGCCGACGAAGGACCCGTCCTCCTCACATCCCGACCGTGTCGGCGTCTACAACGTCATGACCCGCAACAGCTAACCCGCGGCGGTCTCGGGAATCCGCACCGCCTCGCCGTTGGCCGCGCCGCCGCTACCGTCCTTTTTCAGGCTCGCCGCATAGATGTCGACGTACTCCTGGCCGGACAGCCCCATCAACTCGTAGATCACCTCGTCGGTCACGGCCCGCTCGATGAAGCGGTTGCCGGCCAGCCCGTCGAACCGGGAGAAGTCCATCGGCTTGCCGAACCGGACGGTGACCCGGCCGAACCGCAGCATGTTCGTCCCCGGCGGGTTGACGACGTTGGTGCCGATCATCGCGACCGGGATCACCGGCACACCGGTCTCGAGGGCCAACCGCGCCAGCCCCGTCTTGCCCTTGTACAGCCGCCCGTCCGGCGAGCGCGTTCCCTCGGGGTACATGCCCAGCAACTTGCCCTGGCTCAGCACCTGCTGGGCGGTGTTCAGCGCGGCCTGGGCGCTGTCGGCGTCGGTGCGATCGATCGGCACCTGGCCGACGGCGGTGAAGAACCAGCGCTGGAACCAGCCCTTCAAACCGGTGCCGGTGAAATACTCCGCCTTGGCCAGGAACGTGATTCGGCGCCGCACCACCAGCGGAAGGTAGAAGCTGTCCATCACCGCCAAGTGGTTGCTGGCCAGAATTGCCGGACCGGAACTCGGAACATGTTCTAAGCCCTCAACTTTCGGCCGCCCAAGCAGCGACAGCAGCGGGCCGAGGAGCACGTACTTGAATAGCCAGTACCACATGGCCCTCCCTCTCGGCTGTAGGCGCTGATGTTCTGCGCCAACTGTACCCATCCCCCTCGGCGGGGACCACCTGCGACGCAGCCCGCTCACTCCTCGAGCGTCACCGGGATGGGCTGATAACGGGTCCGCGAATCTTTGGCGTCGCCCGGCGGGGCGGGTCCGCCGCCGGGCGCACCGTCCGGCGGTTCCGGCGTCGGCTTGGCGGACCGGTCGATGTCGTTGACGATGTCGCGGACCACCTCGAGCAGGGCGACGCTGTGGTCGGCGATCGCGGTGAGCAGCGGGTGCTGGTCGCCGGTTGCCAACGCGGCCAACGCGCACACCGGGCACCAGATCTGCTGACACTTGCCGGTGCCTTTACCATTCGGGCCCGCGCCGGCCGTCAGCGCCGCCGCCGCGCGCACCGCCGGGTCAATGCCGTCCAGGATCGTCTGGGCAAGCCTGCGCAGTTCCGGACCGATGTCGGAATGAGCCCCACTCACTTCGGCCACACCTCCGGATCTGGTCGAAATCGCACCGTCAGCTCGCTACCCCGCAGATGTGCGTCCAGTACGGTGCACCGCCGAAGTACTGATGCCAACCTAACCCGGCGCCGCAATCCCCCGGCACTGATGATCAGATCGTCATCGACGCGGCCCAACGTCAGGGCCGACGGATCGAGTTGTGGCAACGCCAGCCGCATCCGGTAGATGGACCCCAGCCCCGTCCCGGACTCGAGGTCCACGGTGGGCCGCAGCGGGCCGGGTGGGGCGGCACCGCCTCGCCGCCGGGCGGCGTCGAGCAGCCCGCTCAGCGCCTTGGCGCCGATCGGTTCGCCGGACAGGTGCGGGGTCATCACCAGCGCCACCTCACCGATGGTGGAGTCGAGTTCGTCGAGCACACCCTGCTGCTCGACGATGCGCTCGGTATACCAGTAGAAGGCCGGGTGCTCGGGCAGGTTGCGGTACTCGTATGAGTCGTCTTGCAACAGAACCTGGTTCACGATCAGCTCTTCGACGCGCACCCCCATCAGGGCCAGTGAGCCCAGCGTCCGGGCCGCCTCGGCGGCGACCACCCGCTCGGGGGTCAGCACCAGGTGCGCGCTGACCAGATCGCCGTCGGTGAGCAACGTGCTGAGCGATTCCATATGCGAGCTGATCCGCTCCAGCAGTTCGGCCACCGCCGCCGACCGGGCATCGTCGGCGCTGACGGACAGCCGGCGATGCCGCGGCCAGGCCCGCTCGACATACAGCCCGAAGGTGGCGGGCAGCGTCAACATCCGCAGGGCATCGGCGGTCGACGCGCAGTCGACCACCACGCGGTCCCATCGTCCGGAGCGGGCCAGTTCGCCGACGGTGTGCAGACCGAGCACTTCCTGAACACCCGGTAGGGCCGAAAGTTCCTCGGGCGCAATCGTACTCAGTTCGGAGTCGGGAAAGCGCCGATCCAGCGTGGCGACAGCGTCATGCCACCGGGCCTCGAGCAGGGCCAGCGTGTCCAACGCCAGTGCGTCGAGGAACCCGCCACCGGCCTGAGCTTGCCCGGTTTCCAGGTCGGCAAGCACGCGCACCGGTTCGCCCTGGTTCGGCGGGACGGCGACGCCCAGGACGTCACCCAGCGAGTGCGCCTGGTCGGTGGAGACCACAAGCACTCGCTGCCCGGCGCTCGCGGCGCCGACGGCGGTGGCGCAAGCCAGGGTGGATTTTCCTACCCCGCCTTTGCCGACGAAAAGGCTGATCCGGGCCGGGGCAGGCGCAGCGGACTCACTCAGCCTCGACTCGTTTCTTGAGATCCTTCAGCGCGGTGTCGGTCAACCGGCGCTCGGCCTTGCGCTTGAGCAGGCCGATCATCGGCATGGCCAGGTCGACGGACAGTTCGTAGGTGACTTCGGTGCCAGATCCTTTGGCCGCCAACCGATATGAGCCCTCAAGGGAACGCAGCAGCGAGCTCGACACCAGCGTCCAGCTCACCGATTGGCGATCTTTGGGCCACGTATAGGACATCACCATCGTGTCCTTGATCACCGTGGCGTCCATAACGATCCGCGCAACTTTGGGGTAGCCGTCGGCATCCTTCTCCTGAACCTCGGCTTCCTTGTACTCCGAGATCCACTGCGGGTAGGAATCGATATCCGCGATCACCTGCATGACGGTGCCCGGGTCGGCTTCGATATAGATGGTTTGCGTCGTCTTCTCCGCCACCTGGTTATTGCCCTCTCTCCCGCGAACGGGTCGACCCCTCCGATGTGGGGGACCCCTCGGGTCTCGGTCCGACACGGTACTCTCTGCGCGGACCCGACCCGGCTAAACTACCGGAGAAACTCCGACCGGGCGTGACCGTTCCAGTGTTGCTTTGACCTCGAAGGCCATTTTCTTGCCCGCCACCCGACGGCGGTGCGTCATCTTCGGCAAATTCATCTTGGCCAGCTGCCAGGCCGCCACCCCGGTCGGCTCGGCATGTAAGAAGTAGTGCAGCACGACGCCGTCCAGCGACGGCTCCAGCCAGATCTCCATGGTGCCGGTCAGCGCGCCGGCGACCGTCCACCGGATGCCTTTGTCCCCGCGATCCTCGACGACCTGCAACCGCAGGTCCGGCCACCAGCGGCGCCAGCTCGACTGATCGGCGACCGCGGCCCCGACCCGTGCGCCGTCGGCGGCGACAAACGTCTCATCCGCGATCTGGATGCTGTTCATGAGCACAGCTTCACACACCGGCGCACGGCGCGCCGAGGGCGCTGCCGACGTCACGGCGGGCAATCGCGGGTCCGGCCTTCACCACTCTGTCCGTGCTGGGTCAACGGGCGGATTAGGCTGGTCAACGAACAACCCGGCTCCCGGGAAATCTTCACGAGGTCAATCGAGGTCATAAGAGTGCGTGAGTACAGCGTCCCCGCCCGCTTTTCCGTCGGCGAGAACGACAACATAGCGGCGATGGTCTTCGAGCACGAGCGCGATGACCCCAACTTCGTCATCTACCAGCGTCAAGTCGACGATGAGTGGGCCGACGTCACCTGCCGCGAGGCGGCGGATCAGATCCGCTCCGCCGCACTCGGTTTGATTTCGCTGGGCGTGCAGGCCGGCGACCGGGTGTCCATCTTCTCGGCCACCCGCTACGAATGGGCGATCCTCGACCTGGCGATCCTGTCGGTGGGCGCGGTGACCGTGCCGATCTACGAGACGTCGTCGGCCGAGCAGGTGCGCTGGGTGTTGCAGGACTCCGAGGCGGTGCTGGCGTTCGCCGAGACGGACGAGCACGCGGCGATGGTGACCGAGCTGACCGCCGAACTGCCCGCACTGCGCCGGGTGCTGCACATCGACGGTTCGGGTCCCAAGGCACTCGACCAGCTGGTGGAGGCCGGCGCATCGGTGGAGCCGGCCGAGCTGACCGCGCGCCTCGAGGCACTGCGGGCCGAGGACCCGGCGACGCTCATTTACACCTCGGGCACCACCGGGCGACCCAAGGGCTGTCAACTGACACACTCGAATCTGCTGTACGAGACCCGCGGCGCCAAGGAGAGCCTGCCGACGCTGCTGGACGAGGGACAGCGGCTGCTGGTCTTCCTGCCGCTGGCGCACGTGCTGGCGCGCTCACTGACGTTGTCCGCGTTCGCCAATAAGGTCACCGTCGGCTTCACTAGCGACATCAAGAACCTGGTGCCGCTGTTCGCGGTGTTCAAGCCGACCGTGGTGGTGTCGGTGCCGCGAGTCTTCGAGAAGGTCTACAACACCGCCGAGCAGAACGCCTCCAACGACGGCAAGGGCCGCATCTTCGCGACGGCCGTGCAGACCGCCGTCGACTGGAGCGAGGCGCAGGACCGCGGCCGCCGCGGGCTCGCGCTGCGCGCCAAGCACGCGTTGTTCGACCGGCTGGTGTACAACAAGCTGCGCGCCGCGCTGGGCGGCGACTGCCACGCGGCCGTCTCCGGCGGTGCGCCGCTGGGCTCGCGGCTGGGGCACTTCTACCGCGGCGTGGGCCTGACCATCCACGAGGGTTACGGCCTGACCGAGACCAGCTCGGCGATCACCGTCAACCAGGTCGGCAACGTCAAGATCGGCACCGTCGGAACGTTGGTGCCCGGCAACAGCATGCGCATCGCCGACGACGGGGAGCTGTTGGTGCGCGGCGGCGTGGTGTTCACCGGCTACTGGCGCAACGAGCAGGCCACCGAAGATGCCTTCACCGACGGCTGGTTCAGGACCGGCGATCTGGGCGTGCTCGACGAAGACGGCTTCTTGAAGATCACCGGCCGCAAGAAGGAAATCATCGTGACGGCCGGCGGCAAGAATGTCGCGCCGGCCGTCCTGGAAGACCGGCTGCGGGCGCATCCGTTGATCAGCCAGGCGATGGTCGTCGGGGACAACAAGCCGTTCATCGGCGCGTTGATCACCATCGACCCGGAAGCGTTCGACGGCTGGAAGCAGCGCAACCAGAAGGGGGCCGGCGCGTCGGTGAGCGATCTGACCACCGATCCCGACCTGGTCGCCGAGGTGGACGCGGCGATCAAGGACGCCAATCAGGCGGTGTCGCACGCGGAGTCGATTCGCAAGTTCCGCATCCTGCCCGTCGATTTCACCGAGGACACCGGTGAGCTGACGCCGACGATGAAGGTCAAGCGCAACGTGGTGGCCGAGAAGTTCGCCTCCGACATCGAGGCCATCTACGAGAAGGACTAGCCGGCCCGCGTCGAGCCGGGCATGGCAGTCAGCCGAGCAGCGTACCCAACCGTTCCGCCAGGGTGTCCCAGCGCCATTGGGCCGTCACCCAGTCGCGCCCGGCAGCGCCCATCGCGGCGGCCCGGTCGCGATCGGTCAGCAACTCGGTGATGGCGTCCGCGATCTCGTCTACCGCGCGGCCGTCCACGACCAGCCCGGTCTTGTTGTGCCGCACCGTTTCTGGCGCTCCACCCGATTTTCCGGCGATCACCGGCACGCCGGTCGCCGACGCCTCGAGGAACACGATGCCCAGCCCTTCGACGTCGAGCCCGGCGCCGCGGGTGCGGCAGGGCATCGCGAACACGTCCGCCAACGCGTGATGCGTGGGCAGCTCGGCGGCCGGTACGCCGCCGGTGAAGGTCACGTCGTCGGCCACCCCGCACTCGCGGGCCAGTGCGCGCAGCGAATCCGCGTACGGGCCGCCGCCGACGATGACCAGGACGGCGCCCTCGACGCGTCGCCGGATTGACGGCAGGGCCTTGATGAGCATGTCTTGGCCTTTGCGCGGCACCAGCCGGGACACGCACACCACGGTGGGCCGCTCCCCCAGCCCGTAGCGGTCACGCAGCCGCGCGCGGCCCGCCGGATCGGGCCGGAACCGGTCGATGTCCACCCCGGGCGGCAGATGTTCCAGCGAAGCCTTGGGGCCGAAGGCCGGCGCGAACCGGGAACGCGTGTAGCGGCTGACGAAGGTGACGACGTCGGTGTCGTCGCCGATGCGGCGCAGCAC
Organism: Mycobacterium sp. NGS58; assembly: GCF_059812385.1. Lineage (NCBI taxonomy): Bacteria > Bacillati > Actinomycetota > Actinomycetes > Mycobacteriales > Mycobacteriaceae > Mycobacterium > Mycobacterium sp. NGS58. The sequence continues at coordinate 12,455 of NZ_JCALCO010000024.1, forward strand.
CGAGCGCGCGACCGGAAGCATCGACCAGCCGACCTCGTGGCCGTGCGTGCTGGCCAGCACCCGGCTCGCGCCGGCCCCGCGGGCACGCTGGGCCAGCAGCGCCAGCGGCGCGGCCGCGCCGAACCAGACGGTGTCGATGCCCTCCTCGGCGATCAGCCGCCGCATCCGGGTATCGACCGCCGGGACCGGCAGCATCAGCGTGCCTGGGTGGCGCACCACCCGATATTTGGCGGCCGCGTCGTAAGCCTCGGCGCCCTTCCATTGCGGCGCGTACACCGTCACCGCGTGCGACCCGGCGTCGACCAGCCGGCCGACGAACTCGCCGAGGTACGACTGGATGCCGCCCGGTCGGGGCGGAAAGTCGTTGGTTACCAGCAGGACCCGACTCACGTGCGTCAGGCTAGCGTGGCGATCACGCGGCCCGCGCACACGGTCCGAGCTGGGCCGGGGCCGTGCACCGGGCTGACCGGCGCTAGTGGGTCAGCCACTGTTGCCAGCCCGTGAGCAGGGCCGCCGGGCTGGTGCCGAGCACGTCTTGGCTGGCGGCGGCCACGTCGGCGTGACGGATGCCGCAGGTGGCCAGGTACAGGTCACGCAACTTGGCCGGCCCGTAGGCGTCGGCGACGAATCGCGCGAACCACCAGGCACGGTCGTAAGCCAGCGAGCGCTGCGCCCCCGGCTCGTCCAGGTCGCTGTCGGTTGGCAGCGCCATGGGCAGCAAGCTGTCGGCAGGCACCGGCGTGGGTGGGCGGCCGACGAAGTCGGCCACCCCTTCGGTGAGCCAGCGGGGCGCATCCGCGACGGTGTCGGTGCGGGCGGCGTAGTGAAAAAGCTCGTGGGCCAACACGATTCGCAACGATGCCGTGCTCATTCCGGCGGCGCCGGGCGCGAACACGATCCGCTGGCCGACTGCAGCCCGGCGGACGGGATCGACGCGGTCGACGACCGTCACGGCCGCGATATCGGCCCACTGGGACGCCGGTCCCCCACCGGCCGCGGCCCGGAACTCCTCGTCCGTCGCGGCCGCAACCACGGAGATCTCGCGGGTCCAGTCGACACCCCAGAACGACTCCACCGCGGTGATCGCCGCGCCGATGTTCGCGGTGACCCGGGCCAGCAACCGGTCACTGGCGGGCCCGCCGAGGCCCAGCAGCCGCACCGTGCGGTCGCCGACTGTGATCGACTTCGTCGACCCACTGGCCTGGCTGCGGGCGGGCATCACCAGCTGGGCCGGCCGTATCCGGCTCTCGCGCGCGGCGTCGAACGGCACGGCCGCGGCCACCAGCAATTCGACAACGAATACCCAGGCCAGCAGTACCGGGAGCCGCCGGCGTCGCGGTCGGGATCGTCTAGTAACGGCGAGCGTCGTAGATCGGGCCGCCGGCGCTCATTGGCGCCACCCGGACCGGCACGCCATAGGTGGAGGAATGGATCATCATGCCGTCACCGATGTAGATGCCGGTGTGCGAGGCGTCGGAGTAGAAGGTCAGCACGTCACCGGGCTGCAGCTCGCCCAGCGAGACGGGCTGGCCGCCGTGCGCCAACGCCTGGCTGGAGTGCGGCAACGAGATGCCCGCCTGCTGGAATGCCCACATCACCAGGCCGGAGCAGTCGAATCCGCCGGGCGCGGAGCCGCCCCAGACGTAGGGCGAACCGACCTGGGTCAGCGCGGCCTGCACGACGGTGGCGCGGTCGCCGCCGCCCACACCGCCGCCGGGAGCCATGCCGGGCATTCCGGGTATCCCGCCGGCGGGCGGAGCCTCACCCGGCGCCTGGCCGGGCGGTGCGCCCGGGGGCGCCGCTTCGGGCGCCGGGGCGCCCGGGGCGGGCGCGGCCGGGCCGGGGTTGGCCAGCGCGGTGCGCTGATCCGCAGTGAGAGAAAGGTACTGGGACTTGACGACCGCGATCTGCACCTGCAGCTGGCTCTGCTTGGACTGCAGACTCGCGCGGACGGCGGCGGCCTGTTCGGCCGCGCTCTTGGCGTCAGCGGCCGACTTGGCCGACTCCCGCTCGGCCTTAGCGGCCTGTTCCCCGGCGATCTGGTAATTCTTCATTTGGCTGGCCATCTGGGTGGCCATCACCCGCTGCACGGCCAGCTTGTCGATCAGGCCCTGCGGCGAGCCCGCGGTCAGGATGGCCTCCATGCCGTCGACGTGGCCACCCATGTAGGTCGCGGCGGCCAGCTTGTTCACCGAAGCCTGATACGACGACAGGTGCGCCTTGGCCGCATCGACCGCGGCCTGGTCGTCGGTGTGCTTCTTGTCCGCGGCGCGCTGCGCGGCCAGCTTGTCGTTCAGGTCGAGCTGGGCGCTGTGCATGGCCTCGGTGGTCTGCTCGGCCTGACGGGACAGCTCGTGAAGCTTTGCCGTAGCGTCTTCGGCCGGGTCGGCCCACGCGGGGGCGGTCATGACACCGGAGAAGATCGCGAAGCCAGCTAGTGTCCCTATGGCCGAACGTGTGAGGACACGCGCAACCGGGTACCTAGAGTCAAGCCTCAAGATTTGCTTCCTTAAACGGCCATCGACGGATTTGGTCGTCGGACTGGTTTAGGTCTCAAACAGGTTACGAAACGATATCGGCGTTTGTCCAAAGCGAGCGGTTAAGAAATTAGAAAGAATTCTGTCATTTCTATGTGATTTGTTTCGCGTGGCGCGAGGACCTTTGTGGGACAAGCTGATTAGGCTACACCAGATCCTCGATCCCGACGAATTGGGACCAGGCGAAGTCGCGGCGCCAGGCCGACCTCGGCAAGAACCTCCAGAGCCGCCCGTTCATCCTGCAATAAAGTATCCGGGACCCCGAGTATCACGCTGACGACGCAGTCGCGGCAGCCGGGGCCGCGCACGGCGCACTCGTCGCAGTCGATCACCACGGGCGTCCCCGGCTCCGGCGGTGTCATCCCGATGTCGTCAGGTTCAGTTCTCGGTGCCATCGGATCGGTCCTCTCGCTCTGGCTTCGGCGAACATCACGCCGCACTGCCCGAACGGTAACCGTGGGCACCGACACGTATCCCTTCCCGGATTCCGGCCGCGCGCCCGGCGTGGGAGCCGGGCGGGTGTCGGTCGTCAGCCTTAACGTCACCGCCGTGGCTTCCAGGGGTGCGACTCAGCTGAGCTTCGCCGACGTGGGGTCGCCGTTCACGCCGGACGAACTGTCGCTGCGCGAAACGACGTTCGTCGTGGTCGACCTGGAGACCACCGGCGGGCGCACCAAGAGCACCGGCGGAACCGTTCCCGACGCGATCACCGAAATCGGGGCGGTCAAGGTGCGTGGCGGCGCGGTGCTCGGCGAGTTCGCCACGCTGGTGGACCCACAGCGCAGCATCCCGCCACAGATCGTGCAGCTGACGGGCATCACCACCGCGATGGTTACCGACGCACCGACTATCGACGCGGTGCTGCCGATGTTCTTGGAATTCGCCGGGTTCGACCGAGGAGCCGTGCTGGTCGCCCACAATGCCGGGTTCGACGCAGGCTTCCTGCGTGCCGCCGCGCAGCAATGCGATATCGCCTGGCCGCGGCCGCAGGTGTTGTGCACGGTCCGGCTGGCCCGCCGGGTGCTCAGCCGCGAGGAAGCCCCCAGCGTGCGGCTGGCCTCCCTGGCGCGGCTGTTCGCCGTGGCCACCCAACCCACCCACCGTGCCCTCGACGACGCGCGTGCCACCGTCGACGTGCTGCACGCCCTCATCGAGCGAGTGGGCAACCAGGGCGTGCACACCTACGCCGACCTGCGCGCCTACCTGCCGGACGTGACGCCCACCCAGCGCCGCAAGCGGGTGCTCGCCGAGGGCCTGCCGCGCCGGCCCGGCGTGTACCTGTTCCGCGGGCCGGCGGGCGAGGTCCTCTACATCGGCACCGCCGTCGACCTGCGACGAAGGGTCAATCAGTACTTCAGCGGCGCCGACCCCCGGGGCCGCATGAAGGAGATGGTCGCGCTGGCCGGCTCGGTCGACCACGTCGAATGCGCCCACGCGCTGGAGGCCGGCGTGCGCGAACTGCGGCTGCTGGCCGCCCACGCCCCGCCGTACAACCGGCGGTCGAAGTTCCCGCACCGATGGTGGTGGGTGGCGCTGACCGAGGAGGCATTCCCCCGCCTGGCGGTGGTGCGGGCGCCGCGGCACGGCCGCGCCGTCGGTCCTTTCCGGGCCCGCGCCGACGCCGCCGACACGGCCGCCCTGCTGGCCCGGTTCACCGGGTTACGAACCTGCACCAACCGGCTGGGGCGCTCGGCGCTGCACGGGCCGCTGTGTGCCGAGGCGGAGGTGTCGCCGTGCCCGGCCGCGCGCGACGTCACCGCCATCCAGTACGCGGCCGCCGTGGCGCGGGTCGCGGCGTTGATCGACGGCGTGGACAACACAGCGCTGACCGCGGCCGTGGATCAGGTGAGCGCACTCGCCGAGCGGCATCACTTCGAGAGCGCCGCGCGACTGCGCGACCGCACCGTCACCGCTATCGAGACGCTGTGGCGCGGTCAGCGGCTGCGCGCCCTGGCCGCGTTGCCCGAGCTCGTCGCCGCCGCACCCGACGGGCAGGGTGGTTACCACCTGGCCGTCATCCGCCACGGCCAGCTCGCCGCGGCGGGCCTCGCCCGGCGGGGGGTGCCGCCGATGCCGGTCATCGACGCGATCGTTGCTGGCGCACAAGCGATTTTGCTCACACCCGCTCCCCTGGGCGGCGCGCTGGTCGAGGAGACCGCGCTCATCATGCGCTGGCTGACGACGGCCGGAGCGCGCATCGTTCGGGTTGCCGAGGACGGCTGGGTTTCCCCGCTGCGGTCGGCCGGAGCCTGGTCGGCGTGGGCCGCGTCGGCGCGCTCCGCGCGACTGGCCAGCGAGCAGGCCCTCCGGGAATCAGACCTGCTGGCCGAACCGCACCCATCGCGCGAGCAGTTGTTCGGCCGCACCGGAATCGACGGCCTTGCAGGCCCGGGCCAGCCCGTCCTCCCACGCCGGCAACCATTCAGCGCGGCTGGATAACCCGGCGTGGGCGACGATCGCACCCGCGGCATTGAGGACGACGGCGTCGCGCACCGGGCCCTTGCTGCCGGCCAGCACCGCTCGCACCTCGGCCGCGTTGGCCTGCGCGTCGCCGCCCAGCAGGTCGTCGAGATCGGCTCTGGGAAAACCGAATCCGGCCGGGTCGAAGGACAGTCTGTCCACCGTGCCGGCCTGCACCCGCCAGATCGTGCTGGTGGTGGTGGTCGTCAGCTCGTCGAGCCCGTCGTCGCCGTGCACCACCAGCACACTGGACCGGCGGGCGGCGAACACGCCCGCCATCACCTCGGAGAGGTCTTCGAACGCGCAGCCGATCAATCCGGCCCGCGGCCTCGCCGGGTTGGTAAGCGGCCCAAGGAGATTGAACACCGTCGGCACCCCGAGCTCGCGGCGCACCGCGGAGGTGTGCCGGTAGGACGGGTGGAACAGCGGCGCGAAGCAGAACCCGATGCCGACCTCGGCGAGGCTGCGTGCCACCTCTTCGGGCCCGAGGTCGATCCGGATGCCGAGCGCCTCGAGCGTGTCGGCGCCGCCGGACAGCGACGAGGCCGCGCGATTGCCGTGTTTGACCACCGGCACACCGGCGGCCGCGGCCACGATGGCCGCCATCGTGGACAGGTTCACGGTGTTGACGCCGTCGCCACCGGTGCCCACGATGTCGACCGTGTCGTCACGGATGGCGTCGGCCGGCATCGGCAGCGCGTGGTTGAGCATCACCTCGGCCAGCTCGATGACTTCGGCCGAGGTGGGAATCTTCACCTGCATCGCCACCGCGAAGGCCGCGATCTGAGCGGGGCTGGCGTGGCCGGCCATGATCTGGTCCATGGCCCAGGCGGCCTGCCCGCGCGTCAGGTCCTGACCGCCGGTCAGACGAGACAGGACCCGCGGCCACGAGGTTGCGGACGCGCCGGACGCCTCAGATGACAAAGCCACGCGCCGATGGTCCCACGCGGACCACACCAGCCCCAACCGTCGCCGCCGGCCGACACCTGCGCGCGCCGGGGCGACGCGCGAGACATCAAATGCCGCCCCGGGTGGAGTTCAACAACTACAAAGCGTCATACTTGCGGATGTGACCAGCGCTGCCGCTACTTCGGGGACTGCAATTACGTCGCGGGTGCATTCGCTGAACCGGCCCAACATGGTCAGCGTCGGCACCATCGTTTGGCTTTCCAGCGAGCTGATGTTCTTTGCTGGCCTCTTCGCGATGTACTTCACCGCCCGCGCCCAATCGGGCGGGAAGTGGCCGCCGCCGCCGACCGAGCTGAACCTGTACCAGGCCGTCCCAGTGACATTGGTGCTGATCGCGTCGTCGTTCACGTGCCAGATGGGGGTGTTCGCGGCCGAGCGCGGCGACGTGTTCGGGCTGCGCCGCTGGTACGTGCTGACCTTCCTGATGGGGCTGTTCTTCGTTTGCGGTCAGGGGTACGAGTACTACCACCTGATGTCGCACGGGACCACCATTCCCGGGAGCGCCTACGGCAGCGTGTTCTATCTGGCGACCGGATTCCACGGCCTGCACGTCACCGGCGGTCTGATCGCCTTCATCTTCCTGCTGGCCCGCACCGCGATGAGCAAGTTCACGCCGGCGCAGGCTACGGCCAGCATCGTCGTCTCTTACTACTGGCATTTCGTCGACATCGTCTGGATCGCGCTGTTCGCCGTGATCTATTTCATCCGATGAGCAAGCGGCTCCGAATAAAAGAATGAACAGGAGTGCTCGGTTGAAGAAACTGGGATCTACCCGATCCGGATCGGCCAAGCCGCCACAGGGGCAGCGTGACCGTTCGCGACGGCGGCTGCGTCGCCGGCTGTCCGGCGGCCTGCTGTTGCTGATCGCGCTGACCATCGCCGGCGGTTTGGCCGCCATCCTGACGCCGCGGCCGCAGGTGGCCGTCGCCGACGAGTCGAACTCGGCGCTCCTGCGCACCGGCAAGCAGCTGTTCGACACGTCGTGCGTGTCCTGCCACGGCGCCAACCTGCAGGGTGTTCCCGACCGCGGGCCGAGCCTGATCGGCGTCGGCGAGGAAGCCGTCTACTTCCAGGTGTCGACCGGCCGGATGCCGGCGATGACCGGTGAGGCCCAGGCGCCGCGCAAGGAACCGATCTTCGACGAGGGTCAGGTCGACGCGCTGGGCGCCTACGTTCAGGCCAACGGCGGCGGTCCCACCACGGTGCGCAACCCGGACGGCAGCCTGGCGATGCGCTCGCTGCGCGGCCAGGACCTCGGCCGCGGCGGCGACCTGTTTCGGCTGAACTGCTCGTCGTGCCACAACTTCACCGGCAAGGGCGGGGCGCTGTCCTCGGGTAAGTACGCGCCGGATCTGGAGCCCGCCAACGAGCAGCAGATCCTGGCGGCCATGCGGACGGGCCCGCAGAACATGCCGAAGTTCTCCGACCGTCAGCTGTCTTTCGAGGCTAAGAAGGACATCATCGGCTACATCAAGGCGGTGACCGAGGAGCGCCAGCCGGGCGGCTACGGCCTGGGCGGATTCGGGCCGGCACCCGAGGGTATGGCCGCCTGGATCATCGGAATGGTCGCCGCCATCGGGCTGGCACTGTGGATTGGGGCACGAGCATGAGCCGCGCCGCGACGATGCAGTCGGGGTCCCCCCAGCCGCGCAGGGGCGAGGGGGCCGAAGCGATGAGAAGGAGCGGCGCAAAATGAGCGACGCCTTGGATCAGGGAGCCGGTCGCGGCTCTGACACCGGCGGGAGCTCGCACGGCGTCGGCCAGCGGGAGCCCGACGACGCGGCACTGGCCGCCATGTCGCAGCAGGAACTGGTGGCGCTGGGCGGCAAGCTGGACGGCGTCGAGACGGTGTTCAAGGAACCCCGTTGGCCGATCGAGGGCACCAGGGCCGAAAAGCGCGCCGAGCGTGGCGTCGCGCTCTGGCTTTTGCTGGGCGGCTTCTTCGGGCTCGCGCTGCTGCTGATCTTCTTGTTCTGGCCGTGGGAGTACAAGCCCAAGGAGGAGGCCGGAAGCTTCCTCTACGACCTGGCCACTCCGCTGTACGGGCTGACGTTCGGGATGGCGATCCTGTCGATCGGGATCGGTGTCATCCTGTATCAGAAACGCTTTATCCCGGAAGAGATTTCGATCCAAGATCGCCATGACGGCGCCTCGCGCGACCTCGACCGCAAGACGGTGGTGGCGAACCTGGCCGACGCGTACGGGGGTTCGACGGTCGGGCGGCGCAAGCTGATCGGGCTGTCGCTGGGAATGGGCCTGGGCGCGTTCGGTCTGTCCACCCTTGTCGCGTTTGCTGGCGGGTTGATCAAGAACCCGTGGAAGCCGGTGGTGCCGACCGCCGACGGCAAGAAGGCCGTGCTGTTCACTTCCGGGTGGACCCCGCGCTACCACGGCGAGACGATCTATCTGGCACGCGCCACCGGCTCCGCGTCCACCTCGCCGTTCGTCAAGATGCGCCCCGAAGACCTCGACGCGGGCGGCATGGAAACCGTCTTCCCGTGGCGGGAGTCCGACGGCGACGGCACCACCCCCGAATCGCAGGAAAAGCTGCGGGCCATCAACCAGGGCGTGCGAAACCCGGTGATGCTCATCCGCGTTCGGCCCACCGACATGGACCGCGTGGTCAAGCGGCAGGGCCAGGAAAGCTTCAACTTCGGCGAGTTCTTCGCCTACACCAAGGTCTGCTCGCACCTGGGTTGCCCCGCATCCCTGTACGAGGAGCAGTCCTACCGGATCTTGTGCCCATGTCACCAGTCGCAGTTCGACGCGCTGCACTTCGCCAAGCCGATTTTCGGGCCGGCCGCACGTGCGTTGGCGCAACTGCCGATCACCATCGACACCAACGGGTATCTGGTCGCCAACGGTGACTTCGCCGAGCCCGTCGGACCGGCATTCTGGGAGAGGACGACAACATGAGTCCGAAATTCAGCCCCCCGAAGATCGGCGATGTCCTGGCCCGTCAGGGCGAGGACATCGACACGCGCTACCACCCGTCGGCTGCGGTTCGCAGACAGCTCAACAAGGTGTTCCCCACCCACTGGTCGTTCCTCTTGGGTGAGATCGCGATGTACAGCTTCATCGTGTTGTTGCTCACCGGTGTGTACCTGACGCTGTTCTTCGACCCATCCATGGGTGAGATCACCTACAACGGCGCCTATCAGCCGCTGCGCGGCGTGGACATGTCGAAGGCCTTCGCATCGACGCTCGACATCTCCTTCGAGGTGCGCGGCGGCCTGTTCGTCCGACAGGTACACCACTGGGCCGCACTGATTTTCGCCGCGTCCATCATGGTGCACCTGGCCCGCATCTTCTTCACCGGCGCCTTCCGGCGGCCACGTGAGGCCAACTGGGTCATCGGCTCGCTGCTGCTGATCCTGGCCATGTTCGAGGGTTACTTCGGTTACTCCCTGCCCGACGACCTGCTGTCGGGCATCGGGTTGCGCGCCGCGCTGTCCTCGATCACGTTGGGCATGCCGGTGATCGGCACCTGGCTGCACTGGGCGCTGTTCGGCGGTGACTTCCCCTGCGGTGGAGTCGGAAACGAATGCGCCACAGCGGGTTACATCATCCCGCGGATGTATGCCCTGCACATCCTGCTGCTGCCCGGCATCATCCTGGCGCTGATCGGGCTGCACCTGGCCATGGTGTGGTTCCAGAAGCACACTCAGTTCCCCGGGCCCGGCCGCACCGAGCACAACGTGGTCGGCGTGCGAGTGATGCCGGTGTTCGCCGTCAAATCGGGTGCGTTCTTCGCCGCGATCGTCGGCGTGCTCGGCCTGATGGGTGGCCTGCTGCAGATCAACCCGATCTGGAACCTGGGCCCCTACAAGCCTTCTCACGTCTCGGCCGGTTCGCAGCCCGACTTCTACATGATGTGGACCGAGGGCCTGGCGCGTATCTGGCCGCCGTGGGAGTTCTACTTCTGGCACCACACCGTCCCCGCTGCCGTCTGGGTGGCGTTGATCATGGGCGCGATCTTCGTCCTGCTGATGATCTACCCCTTCCTGGAGAAGCGGTTCAGCGGTGACTACGCGCACCACAACCTGCTGCAGCGGCCGCGCGACGTGCCGGTGCGCACGTCGATCGGCGCCATGGCGATCGCGTTCTACATGTTGCTGACGCTGGCCGCGATGAACGACATCATCGCGTACAAGTTCGACATCTCGCTGAACGCGACGACGTGGATTGGGCGCATCGGCATGGTGATCGTTCCGCCGGTCGTCTACTTCATCGCCTACCGGTGGTGCATCGGCCTGCAGCGCAGCGACCGCGCGGTGCTCGAGCACGGTATCGAGACGGGCATCATCAAGCGGCTGCCGCACGGTGCCTACATCGAGTTGCACCAGCCGTTGGGCCCGGTCGACGACCACGGCCACCCGTTGCCGCTGGCGTACCAGGGCGCGGCTCTGCCCAAGAAGATGAACAAGCTGGGCTCGGGCGGATCTCCGGGCAGCGGCAGCTTCCTGCGCGCCGACCCGCTGTCCGAGGATGCGGCGTTGCGGGAGGCGGCGCACGGCTCTGAACAGCGTGCCCTGACCGCACTGCGCGAACATCAGGACGGCCTCAACGGTTCGACGAACGGTTCGACGAATGGTTCGACAAACGGCGAGGGCGGCGAGCACTAGCCGGGACAGCCGGGCTCCTCATCGGCACACGGGGCGCCGGAGGAGCCAGGCAATCGGCGACCCGGGTCGCATCAGCGCACCCGCGGGGTGTGTTACCGCGCGGCACAAGCCACCTGCGATCGCAATCCGGAAGTCAACTCCGTCGAGTACTCCGGTAGCCCGTTCGTGTGGTTGACCCGTCGCGGTAGCAGCGTCCTACCCGATGCGCGGCGTTACGACCCTGGCTATTGCTCGGCGACGACCTCGCGCAGCTGGCGAATGTGCAGCCATTCCACCGCCGGCATGGCCGCGGTGATGACGCCGGCCAACCCATACCCGACCCACGACGCGCCATCGTGACCGACCGCCATCAGGTAGGTCGCCGCCGCGACCGCGATCAGCGCCGCGCCCATGGTGCCGGTCAGTATGACGGTGCCGCGCAACCAGATTCGGTCCACCGCCTCGCCCGACCACTCGGCCGCCGAAGCCGGTGCCGCCGATTGCACGGTGGCGGTTCCAGTGCGCGGGGCGCCGGTCCCCGGCCGCATCGAAGTCCTCGCCGGTCCGCGCGCCGGCGCGGTCATCGCCTGAGCGGCCGGCTCGGACTGCGACATCCGGCGGGCGCGCAGCAGGATGGGGATTGCGGCCGCGATGATCAGCGCCGAAACGACGATGACGGCGTACAGCACCCAGGTGGTGTGCGGGCTGCTCGCCGCCTTGTGAAAGCCCCTGCCCAAATCCGCCAGCGCGACGGCCGCCGCCACGCTGACGCCCAGCAGCACCAGATAAATGGCGGCGCACGCGCCCATCAGAATGCGGTCGACGACCTCGGGCGCGACGGTGTCATCGCCCACGCCGCGCCCGTAAGACGCGTATTTGCTGACCATCAGCAGCTCGTCTGCGGCGCGTCGTTGCTGTTCGACGAGAGCACCGCTCCATCGCTGGTCGTGATCGAGCAGTTGAGCCTGCTGAGCCGGAACAGGCTGGAGGCCTCCACCGAGCCCACGTCGGATTGCGCGATCGGGGTGACGGTCATCGACCACGGGATGTACACGTTGTGCTGCGTGCGCCGCCGGCCGGATGCGTCGACGTAGGTCACCGAAATAATGTCTCCCGGGGCTTTGGTGCCGGTCACCGAGTAGGTGACCTGACGTGGGCCCGCCGGCGTGGTGGGCGGCGGTGGCGCGGCCGCGGTGGACGTCGCCGGCGGTGGCGCCGGAGCGGGGGCGGCCGCGGGCGGGGGCGGCGGTGCCGGAGAAGGCGTCACCGTCACAGTCTGGGTCTCCGTTGGTGGCGGGGGCGGCGGTTCGGTCGTGGTTGGCGGCGGTGGCGGTGGCGGGGGTGGCGGTTTGGTGGTCGTGATTTCGTCCTGCAGCGGCGGCGTGGACGGGGCGGTGGTGGTTCCGGGGTTGGCGAGCTTAGTGGTGTCGGTGCGCGCAAACAGCAGCGACACCGACACGACAAGCGCGATCGCGGCCACGATGGCGGCGATCCCCACCACCCATGGCCAGCGCGCGGTACTGCGCTCGTCGTCGGTATCCGAGGACTCGTCGAAGTCGTCGTAGTCGTAGAGCCGCAGATCGGCCGGCACGTAGGGGCCGGTGGTGAAATGCTCGGACTCGGGAGCCGAGTAGGCCCGTGAGTACACGTCGGTCTCGTCGGTCTGATTCGCGGCTTCGTGTTCGGCGCCGTCCGCAAAGGGTTCCGGCTCGCCCTCGACGTCGCGGCCGGCACCGTGTTGCAGATCATCACCCGGCGCGCCGCCGGAATCCGGTTCGTGGCTGATCGGGTCGACAGGGTCGGGTGCGTCAGGATCCCATCCCGGGGGTCTCGACCCGCTCATCTCTGCCTTTGCCTACCCTGTTCGACTGCCTCACCTGCGCGCAAGACTCCGCGATCATCTCGTTGCGGGCGCGCTGGGACGCTCCTCATTTGCCTGGGCAAAACACTACCGAACCCCGCAGGGGCAAGGCCGTCGTGGCGAAGGGCCCACCAATCACGTGATCTGATTGTGACCTTTATGCCGCGATTCAGTGCTTCTCGGGACCGAGGTAGTACTCGAAGACCAACCCGGCGACCGACGTGAGGACGAACATAATTCCGGCGACGATCAGCCACGGCAACCACAGCGCGATGCCCACCGCGACCACCGAGCCCGACAGGGCTACCAGAATCGGCCACCAGCTGTGCGGGCTGAAGAAGCCCAATTCGCCTGCTCCATCGCTGATCTCAGCGCCCTCGTAGTCCTCGGGCCGGGTATCCAGCCGGCGCGCCACAAAGCGGAAAAAGGTCGCCGTGATCAACGCCAGGCCACCGGTCAGCACCAGCGCGGTGGTGCCCGCCCACTCCACACCTCCGGTGGCGAAGACCGCGGTCAGCGCCCCGTAGAGCACCGCAACCACGATAAAGAACCCGGCAATGAATTCGAATAGCCTGGCTTCGATATGCATTTGGTGTCCTAACCTACTGGCTTCCGGCCAATTGACCGCGCTTGGTGTCGAACGGGTGGGTGGTCACCGCGAGCGGGGGCTGCCCGATCGCCTGCAATGCCTCGGCGTTGCTCTTGCCGCCCATCCGCTGCTGCAAGTAGGCCTTGAAGTCGTTGGGCGTCACCACCCGAACCTCGAAGTTCATCATCGAGTGATAGGTGCCACAGAACTCGGCGCAGTGGCCCACGAACGCACCCGGAGTCTGGATCTCCTCGGTCTGGAAGACGTGCACCGAGTTGTTCGCGTCGGCGTTCGGGATGACGTCCCGCTTGAACAGGAACTCGGGCACCCAGAACGTGTGCACCACGTCCGCGGACGCCAGATCGAATTCGATGCGCTTGCCGGTGGGCAGCACCAGCACCGGGATCTCGTTGCTGGATCCCAGCGTCTCGACCTTGTCGAAGTTCAGGTACTGGCGGTCCGAGGTGTTGAACCCGCGGACGGCACCGACGCGCTCTTCACCGTGCGCATCCTTGCCCTCCGGCTTGGACACCATGGCCTTCTTGCGCTCGGGGTCCGTGCCGTCGTAGGTCAGCGTGCCGTCTTTGAAGGCGACACGCTGATAGCCGAACTTCCAGTTCCACTGGAAGGCCGTGACATCGACCACTACCTCGGGGTCCTTGGCCAGGTGCAGCATCTTCTCCTGCACGACCACGGTGAAGTAGAACAGCACCGAGATGATGAGGAACGGCGTCACGGTGAGGGCCAGCTCCAGCGGCATGTTGTAGCCGAACTGGCGGGGCAGCTCGGTGTCGGTCACCTTCTTGCGGTGGAACGCGGACGCCCAGAAGATCAGCCCGAACACGATGCCGCCGACGACGAGTGAGGCGATCACCGCGCCGATCCACAGTTCGCGGTTGAGGTGCGCCTCCGGGGTGATGCCCCGCGGCCAGCCCAGGGCCAGCGCGTCCGCCCAGCTGCTGCATCCGCTCAGGAACAACGCCAGCACGCCTAACGTCAGGGCCAGCGCGACGGGCCGAAGACGACGGGTAAGGCCCTTGGACGCGCCCCCGGAATGGCGCCGAAAGCCGCCCTGCGACAAACGGTGCGAACGGTCCTGCTCGCGAGGGGTCACGTCAGCGCCTCCTGCTCGGATATCGAATACTACGCAGCGTAGACCACGCGCCTGAGCCCGGCGACGAAACCCCGGCCCGCCAGTCTGCCCGGCCATTGGAGGACGTGCCGGATCCGACGTCCACACACGCCCCTCGAGTGGGGCATACTGGGGCGCCGTGTGTGGTCTGCTCGCGTTCGTCGCCGCCCCTGCGGGCTCGGATGACGAAGCGGCCGCCGCCCGAGCCGACGATGCCGTCGCGCGGGCATCGCATTCGATGCGCCACCGCGGCCCCGATGAGCCCGGCACCTGGGTTGATCCGGACACCGACGGTTCCGCCGTTTTCGGTTTCAATCGGCTGTCCATCATCGACATCGCGCATTCGCATCAGCCGCTGCGCTGGGGGCCGCCCGAAACACCCGACCGCTACGTGCTGGTGTTCAACGGCGAGATCTACAACTACCTCGAGCTGCGCGACGAGCTGGCCACCCGGCACGGCGCCGCCTTCGCCACCGACGGCGACGGCGAGGCCATCGTCGCCGGCTTCCACTACTGGGGCACCGACGTCCTGACGCGGCTGCGCGGCATGTTCGCGTTCGCGCTGTGGGACACCGAGACGCGTGAATTGTTCTGCGCCCGAGACCCTTTCGGCATCAAGCCGCTCTTCATGGCGACCGGCCCCGGCGGTACCGCGGTGGCCAGCGAGAAGAAATGCCTGCTGGACCTGGCCGAGCTGATCGGATTCGACACCGGGATCGACAAGCGGGCGGTGCAGCACTACACGGTCCTGCAGTACGTGCCCGAGCCCGAGACGCTGCACGCAGGCGTGCGCCGGCTGGAATCGGGCTGCTACGCGCGCATCCGCCCCGACCGGCTGCATCCGGAGGTCACCCGGTATTTCGCGCCGCGCTTCGCCGCGGTGCCGCTGACCCGCGACACCGAACAAGCCCGCTACGACGAGATCACCGCCGTGCTCGAGGACTCGGTGGCCAAGCACATGCGCGCCGACGTCACCGTCGGCGCGTTTCTGTCCGGAGGCATCGACTCCACCGCCATCGCGGCGCTGGCCATCCGGCACAACCCACGGCTGATCACGTTCACCACCGGTTTCGAGCGCGAGGGCTTCTCCGAGATCGACGTCGCCGTGGCCTCGGCGGAGGCGATCGGCGCCCGCCACATCGCCAAGGTGGTCAAGCCCGACGAGTTCGTCGCCGCCCTACCCGAGATCGTCTGGTACCTCGACGAGCCGGTGGCTGACCCCGCGCTGGTGCCGCTGTTCTTCGTCGCCCGGGAGGCCCGCAAGCACGTCAAGGTGGTGCTGTCCGGCGAAGGCGCCGACGAGCTGTTCGGCGGCTACACGATTTACCGGGAGCCGCTGTCGCTGAAGCCCTTCAACTATCTGCCGCGGCCGTTGCGGCGGTCGATGGGCAAGGTTTCCAAGCCCCTGCCGGAGGGGATGCGGGGCAAGAGCCTGCTGCACCGCGGTTCCCTGACGCTCGAGGAGCGCTACTACGGCAATGCCCGCAGCTTCTCCGACGCGCAGCTGCGCGCCGTGCTGCCCAACTTCCGCGAGGAATGGACCCACACCGACGTCACCGCGCCGGTGTATGCCGAATCGGCGGGCTGGGATCCGGTCGCCCGCATGCAGCACATCGACCTGTTCACCTGGCTGCGCGGCGACATCCTGGTCAAGGCCGACAAGATGACCATGGCGAACTCGCTGGAGCTTCGGGTGCCGTTCCTGGATCCCGAGGTGTTCGCCGTCGCCTCCCGGTTGCCGGTAGAGGCCAAGATCACCCGCGCGACGACGAAGTACGCGCTGCGGCGCGCGCTGGAGCCGATCGTTCCGGCGCACGTGCTGCACCGGCCCAAGCTCGGGTTCCCGGTGCCGATCCGGCACTGGCTGCGGGCGGGCGAGCTGTTGGAGTGGGCCTACGCGATGGTGGACTCGTCGCAGGCCGATCGCCTGGTCGACCTGACCGCCGTGCGCCGAATGCTCGACGAACACCGAAGCGGCACAAGCGATCACAGCCGCCGGCTGTGGACCCTGCTGATCTTTATGCTGTGGCACGCGATCTTCGTCGAGCACAGCGTGGTGCCGCAGATCAGCGAGCCGCACTACCCCGTGCAGCTCTAGGAATCTCGCCGTACGGCCGCCGCGTCGCGCTACGCGAGGACCGCGGCGATCTCGGCGGCCGCCTCGTCGCCGTAGGCGTCGGTCAGCCGGGCCTTGGCGACGGCGGGGTCCCACGTCCACTCCTGGGTTCCGGTGGACTCCAGCACCAAAACGGCGACCAGCGAGCCCAGCTGAGCCGATCGTTCGAGGCTGAGCCCGGCGGTCCGGCCGGTGAGGAAACCGGCCCGGAACGCGTCGCCGACGCCCGTGGGGTCGGTCTGGCTGGTCTCGGGCACCACGCCCACATGGGTGGTGGTTCCGTCGCGCTCGACGATGTCGACGCCCTTGGCACCCAGCGTGGTCACCCGCAGGCCGACCTTCTTCTGCACGTCGGCCTCGGACCAGCCGGTCTTGGAGAGCAGCAGCTCCCACTCGTAGTCGTTGGTGAACAGGTAGGCCGCCCCGTCGACGAGCTTGTCGATCTCCTCGCCGGACAGGCGGGGCAGCTGCTGGGACGGGTCGGCGGCGAACGGCAGGCCGAGCTTGCGGCACTCCTCGGTGTGCACCACCATCGCGTCCGGGTCGTTGGCCCCCACGATCACCAGGTCGGGCTTGTCCGCCGCCGCGACGTCGGCGAGCTTGATGTTCCGGGCCTCGGACATGGCACCGGGATAAAAGGATGCGATCTGTGCCATGTCCAGGTCGGTGGTGCAGACGAAGCGCGCGGTTTTCGCGGTCTGCGAGATCAGCACGTGGTCGCAGTTGACGCCGTGGGACTGCAGCCATTCGCGGTACTCGCCGAAGTCATCGCCGGCCGCACCCACCAGCGCCACGTCGCCGCCCAGCACGCCGATGGCGAAGGCAATGTTGCCCGCCACGCCGCCGCGGTGGATCACCAGATCGTCAACCAGAAAACTCAGGGATACCTTCTGCAGGTGCTCGGCCAGCAGGTGCTCGGAAAACCGGCCGGGGAACCGCATCAGGTTGTCGGTTGCAATCGAACCTGTCACCGCGATCGTCACGAAAACTCCATCCTTCGTTAGCAAGGTTATCTACTTTACTCACGCGCCTCGATCGTCGCTGTGTGCGCGGTCGGCCCGGGGCCTGCGCTAGCCTCCCTAGGGAACTCACTCAAGTCGCCGGGATCACATTGCTCGGGCCGCAACCCGCTTGCAGTCCCGTCTACCACCGTAGGAGAACCACGATGGCAGGTCCGCACTCGCCGAACCACACCGTCGGCGGCGGCAATGGCGGACCGAGCGGACATGAGCCCCCCAGCCAGTCCCAGCCGCTCGAGTTTCCCGATGACCCCAACACCGGAGGCTTCGCCCCGGCTGCGCAGGCAGGACCTGCGTCCGCCAATTATGCCGGGCAGCCTCCCGCGCCGGTCCCGTACCCGCGATCGAAGCGGCGGCTGATCGTCGGCATCGCGCTGGCCATCGCACTCGTCGCGGTGCTGACGGTGGCCATCGTGTACGGGGTCCGCACCAACGGCGCCAATACCGGCGCCACGTTCTCCGAGGGCGCGGCCAAGACGGCCATCCAGGGCTATCTGGACGCGCTCGAGCACCGCGACATCGACGAGATCGCCCGCAACGCACTGTGCGGCCTGTACGACGGCGTCCAGGACAAACGATCCGACCAGGCCCTGGCCAAACTCAGCAGCGACGCATTCCGCAAGCAGTTCTCCGAGGTCGAGCTCACCTCGATCGACAAGATCGTTTACCTGTCGCAGTACCAGGCCCAGGCTTTGTTCACCATGCGGGTGTCACCGGTGAGCGGCGGCCCCGCGCACGGGCAGGTGCAGGGCATCGCGCAGCTGCTGTTTCAGCGCGGCCAGATCATGGTGTGCTCGTACGTGCTGCGCACCGGCGGCTCGTACTAGAGACACACTCATCAGCCGGAGCGCAGGGCCCGGCTGATGAGTGTGCGGGATCAACCGATCAGTTGAACGAGTCGCCGCAGGCGCACGACCCCGTGGCGTTGGGGTTGTCGATGGTGAAACCCTGCTTCTCGATGGTGTCCACGAAATCGATGGACGCGCCTTCGACATAAGGCGCGCTCATCCGGTCCACCGTCAGCTTCACGCCACCGAACTCCACGGTCAGGTCGCCGTCCAGCGCACGGTCGTCGAAGAAGAGGTTGTAGCGCAGGCCTGCGCAACCACCCGGCTGTACCGCGATGCGCAGCGCGAGGTCGTCGCGGCCCTCCTGGTCCAGCAGGGACTTTGCCTTGGTGGCGGCGGCCTCGGTCAGGATCACGCCGTGGGTCGCCGTGGCGTTCGACTCGTTTTGCACCGTCATTGCTTCTCCTACATGCCTCATCGTTGGGTGGGGTCGATCAAGCCCGAAATCGCCGGCTTACGCCCGGCGATCCGGACCGCCCAAAAGTCCACTCCATCAACGGTACCTTGCAGGACCGGTATTCCCGAGCCGCGCCGCAACTACGGACGCAAGCCCCATCAGCTGGTTGGCCGCGTCGGCCTGCGCCAGGCGCACCGATCCGGCGTGCTCGGCGATGGATAACGCCGCCATGATGCCCGCAGAGCGCACGGTCGCGTTGTCCAGGTCGACCTGGCCGGCCAGCACGACCACCGGGATCCCCCGCGGCCGGGCCGCGTCGGCGAGAAACCCGACCACCTTCCCGTGCAGGGACTGCTCGTCGAACCGGCCCTCACCGGTGACGATCATCTCAGCGGTGTCGAGGTCGTCGGACAACCGGGTGTGTTCGGCGATGATGGCCGCCCCGGATTCACAGCGTCCGCCGAGCGCCAGCAGCCCGGCGCCGATGCCGCCGGCGGCCGCGGCGCCCGGCTCGGCGCTCACGTCCCGTCCGGCCACGGCCTCCAGGATCAGCGCCCACGCCTGCAGGCGAACTTCCAGTGCGGCGACGGTGGCCGTGTCGGCGCCCTTCTGCGGCCCGAACACCCGGGCCGCCCCCCACGGTCCCAGCAGCGGGTATTCGGTGTCGGAGGCGGCGATCAGCTCCACATCGGCCAGTTTTCGCCGGGCGGTGTTCAGCCCGCCGAGTTCGGAGATCATGCCCTGCCCGCCGTCGGTGCAGGCGCTGCCGCCCAACCCGACCACGATGCGCCTCGCCCCGACCCGCAACGCCTCGGCGATCAGCTGGCCCACGCCTTTGCTGTGCGCCGCCATCGCCGTCTCCGGGGTGGGTGCTCGGCCGAGCAGCGCCAAACCGCACGCTTGCGCGCACTCCAGGTAGGCGGTGGCCGAACCGCGATCGAACACCCAGCCGGCTTCGACCGTGGCTTTCAGCGGTCCGGACACCTGCAGCCGCCGCGTCTCCCCCAGCCGGCTGGCCAGCACCTCGACGAAGCCGGGGCCGCCGTCGGATTGCGGGGCGACGATGAACCGGTCGCCGGGCCGCGACCGCGTCCAGCCCGTCGCGATGGCGGCGGAGGCCTCGAGGGCCGACATGCTGTCGCCGTAACAGTCCGGGGCCACCAGAACCTGCATGGCGGGCAACTGAAGACGGCCGGGGGCCAAGCCGGGACCCTCGTCGGAGTCCATCGACCCGTTGTCCATCAAAGGCAGCCGTTCATCTCGTGTAAGAGTAGGGCCAAGTGAGGAACCAAGCAGGTCTAATAGAGAGTCATTCCAGGCGAATTCCGGCGCGAACCCTCCGCGAAGTAACCTGGCCATTGTGAAGCTGTTGGGCCGCAAGAAGGGCCAGGACACCGACCTCGACGAGAGCGCCGCCGACCTCGACGAGAGCGCCGCCGCGCCCGCCGCGTCCGGCCTTGCCGGCGCCTCGGGCGCCGCGGCCCGGGATGCGCAGCGGACGGGCCCCAAGGGACGTCCCACACCCAAGCGCAACGAGGCCCGCCGCAACGCGAGGAAGGGACCGATCGCGCCCGCGCCGATGACGGCCTCCGAGGCGCGGGCCCGGCGCAAATCGCTGGCCGGACCCAAGCTCAGCCGCGAGGAGCGCCGGGCGGACAAGGCCGCCGGGCGGGCCCGCATGTCGGAGCGCCGGGAGCGGATGATGGCCGGCGAAGAGGGTTACCTGTTGCCCCGCGACCAGGGACCCATCCGCCGCTACGTTCGCGACGTGGTGGACTCCCGGCGCAATCTGCTGGGCTTGTTCATGCCGTCGACCCTGTTCTTGATGTTCGTCATGTTCGGCGTCCCGCAGCTGCAGCTGTGGATCTCGCCGGCCATGCTGGCGCTCATGGCCGTGATGAGCGTCGACGGCCTGATCCTGGGCCGCAAGGTCAGCAGGCTGGTCGACGCGAAATTCCCGAGCAATACCGAAAGCCGTTGGAAGCTCGGCCTTTACGCCGCAGGCCGGGCATCTCAGATGCGCCGCATGAGGACGCCGCGGCCCCAGGTCAAGCACGGTAGCAGTGTCGATTAGAGCTCGCCGGAACGCGGGCTGACACCGGTGCGCACCCTGGTGCTCGGCGGGATCAGGTCAGGCAAATCGCAGTGGGCGGAGGAAGCCATCGCCGACGGGTTGCCACCCGGGCGGGCGGTTCATTACCTGGCGCCGGGGCCGGCGGGCCACGACGATCCGGCCTGGGCGCACCGGATCGCCCAGCATCGCAGCCGTCGGCCCGCGCACTGGTCGACGATCGAAACCGACGACATCGCAACGCAATTGCGTGAGTCACCGGACACCGCGACGCTGGTCGACGATCTGGGCACCTGGCTGACCGGCGTGCTGGACCGCACCAACGCCTGGGATGGCGGCTCAGTGGCCGCCCCCGTCGATGACGTGCTGGCCGCGGTCGGCGCCTTCGCTTCCCCACTGGTGCTGGTCAGCCCCGAGGTCGGATTGACGATCGTGCCCGCCACCCCCTCCGGACGCCGATTCGCCGACGAATTGGGCAGCCTCAACCAGCGCCTCGCACGGTTGTGCGACCGGGTGGTGCTGGTGGTGGCCGGCCAGCCGGTACCGATCAAACCGTCGGGGGCCTGATGCAATTCGCCGCCGTCTCGCCGCCCGATGCGGGGGCCGCCGCCGCCGCCCGTGCCCGCCAGGACACCCTGACCAAGCCCAAGGGCGCGCTGGGGCGCCTCGAGGATTTGTCCGTGTGGGTCGCGTCGTGCCAAGGACAGTGCCCGCCACAACAATTCGAGCGCGCCCGGGTGGTGGTGTTCGCCGGGGACCACGGCGTGGCCCGCTCAGGGGTGTCGGCCTACCCGCCGGCGGTGACCGCGCAGATGGTCGCCAACTTCGATGCGGGCGGGGCCGCGATCAACGCCCTGGCCGACATCGCCGGGGCGACGGTGCGGGTCGCGGACCTGGCGGTCGACGCGGACCCGCTGACCGAACGGATCGGCGCCCACAAGGTGCGGCGCGCCAGCGGCGACATCCGGGTTGAGGACGCGTTGAGCGATGACGAGACCACTCGGGCGCTCGAGGCCGGCGCCGCCATCGCTGACGAGGAGGTCGATGCCGGCGCCGACCTGCTGATCGCCGGCGACATGGGGATCGGAAACACCACGGCCGCAGCGGTATTGGTGGCGGCGTTGACCAGTGCCGAGCCGGTCGTGGTGGTGGGATTCGGCACCGGGATCGACGACGCGGGCTGGTCCCGCAAGACGGCCGCGGTGCGCGATGCCCTGTTTCGCGCACGACAGGTGTTGCCGGATCCGGTCGCGTTGCTGCGCCGCGCCGGCGGCGCCGACCTGGCCGCGATGGCCGGCTTCTGCGCGCAGGCCGCGGTCCGGCGCACGCCGTTGCTGCTCGACGGCATGGCGGTGACCGCGGCCGCGCTGGTCGCCGAGCACCTGGCGCCCGGCTCGCGGCTGTGGTGGCAGGCCGGTCACCGGTCCACCGAGCCCGCTCACGCGCTGGCGCTGACGGCGCTGGATCTCGAGCCGATTCTCGACCTGCGCATGCGGCTGGGCGAGGGCACCGGCGCTGCGCTCGCGCTGCCGGTGCTACGCGCCGCGGTGGCCGCCCTGTCGTCGATGGCGACCTTCGCCCAAGCCGGTGTGTCCAACCGTACCGACCGTCCCGATCAGGCCGCTCCCCCGCCGTGATCCGTTCTCTGGCAACGGCTTTCGCGTTCGGTACGGTGCTGCCCGTTCCGGGCGGCGGTGACGAGCCGATGGGCCGCGGCGCCATGACCGCGCTGCCGGCGGTGGGCGCCGCCCTCGGGGCGTTGGCCGGGGCCGTGACCTGGGGCGGGGCATCGACGTTCGGCCGGTCCAGCCCACTGCCGGGTCTGCTCGCGGTCGCCGTGCTGCTGCTGGTGACCCGGGGCCTGCATCTCGACGGCGTCGCCGATACCGCCGACGGCCTCGGCTGTTACGGGCCGCCGCAGCGCGCGCTGGCGGTGATGCGCGAAGGGTCGACCGGGCCTTTCGGCGTCGCCGCCGTGGTCATGGTGATCATGCTGCAGGCGCTGGCGTTTTCGGCGCTGGGCGCCACCGGGCGGATCGTCCCCGGGCTGGCCGCGGTGGCCGTGGCGGTTTTCGCGGGCCGGGTTACCGCGGTGCTGGCCAGCCACCGGTCGGTTCCGGCGGCCGACGGCAGCACCCTGGGCGCCCGGGTCGCCGGAAGCCAGCCGACCATGGTGGTAACGGCCTGGGTCGTGGTGCTGCTGGCCGTTTCGCTGCTGGCCGGGACGCGGCCATGGCAGGGACCGGTGGCGGTGCTGGTGAGCCTGGGCTGCGGCGTGCTGCTGGTGCGGCACTGCGTTCGCCGGTTCGGCGGCATCACCGGTGACGTGCTGGGGGCCGCGATCGAACTTTCCGCGACCGTGGCCGCCGTGCTGCTCGCGGGTCTGGTGCGGCTCTAGCTCCGTTCTCGCTGGGCGCACACCGATCTACCCGAGGCGTGCCATCCAGCCGTGGGTGTCGGCGAAGGTGCCACGCTGAATCCCGGTCAACGTGTCGCGCAACGCCATCGTCACCTCGCCGGGCTGGCCGTCGGCGATGGTGAACTCGGTGTCGCCGTACTTCACGGTCGACACGGGAGTGATGACGGCGGCGGTGCCGCAGGCGAATACCTCGGTGATCTCGCCGGCCGCGGCCTTCTTCTGCCATTCGTCGATATCGATCTTGCGTTCCTCGATGGCGAACCCGGCGTCAATGGCCAGCTGCAGCAAGGAGTTTCGGGTGATGCCGGGCAGCAGCGAGCCGGACAGCTCCGGCGTGACCAGCCGCGCCGAACCGCCGCTGCCGAACACGAAGAAGAGATTCATTCCGCCCATCTCTTCGACGAAACGCCGCTCGACCGCGTCCAGCCACACCACTTGGTCGCAGTCATGCTCGGCGGATTCGGCCTGAGCCAGCAGCGAGGCCGCATAGTTGCCGCCGAACTTGGCCGCTCCCGTCCCGCCGGGGCTGGCCCGCACGTACTCCGTGGACACCCAAACGGTGACCGGGCTGATGCCACCCTTGAAATAGGCGCCGGCCGGCGAGGCGATCAACAGGTAGCGGTAGCGCTTGGACGGACGCACCCCCAATCCGGGCTCGGTGGCGATCACGAACGGCCGCAGGTACAACGCCTCCTCGCCGCCGGTGGCCGGAACCCACGCGTTGTCGACCGCGATGAGCTGGCGCAGCGATTCCATGAACAGTTGTTCCGGCAGCTCCGGGATCGCCAGCCGGCGCGCCGAGGACCGCAGGCGGGCGGCGTTGGCCTCGGCGCGGAACGACACGATCGAGCCGTCGGCCCAGCGATACGCCTTGAGCCCCTCGAAGATCTCCTGCGCGTAGTGCAGCACGATCGCCGACGGGTCCAGCTCGATCGGCCCGTAGGGGATGACGCGCGCGTTGTGCCAACCTTCGCCGGCCTGGTCGTAGTCGATCGACACCATGTGATCGGTGAAGTACTTGCCGAAACCGGGCTCGGCCAGGATGGTTTCGCGTTCAGCATCGGTTGCCGGGTTTGCCGAGCGCGAAACCGTGAACTCGAGGGAGCCACTGGTCATTGGCTGATTGTATATCCGTCTATCGAATCGGATTTCGCCCGCGCAAGCGGCACCGCTAGCGGGTTTTCACCGCGACGAAGGGCGGCCGCACGACTTCGCATGCGGCGCGACGACCCCGGACGTCGACGGTGATCTCCTGGCCGTCCTGGACTCCGGCATCGGTGTCGATGAGTGCCAGCGCGATCCCGGCCTGCAGTGTCGGGGAGAACGTGCCCGAGGTGGTGATACCCACCGGGGTGTCGCCGGCGAGCACCGTCAGCCCGGCGCGCAGCACGCCCCGGCCCACCATCCGCAGCCCGCGCAGCAGCCGCGCCGGACCCGTCTCCTTCTCGGCCAGCAGGGCGTCCCGGCCGAAGAACGCTTCCTTCTTCCAGCCGATCGCCCAGCCGCAGCGGGCCTGCAGCGGGGAAATGTCGGGTGCGAGTTCGTGGCCGTGCAGCGGATAACCCATCTCGGTGCGCAGGGTGTCGCGCGCGCCCAGGCCGGCCGGCTCGCCGCCGGCCGCGCTGACCGCCGCGGCCAGGGCGTCGAACACCACACCGGCGGAGTCCCACGGCGGCAGCAGCTCGTAGCCGTGCTCGCCGGTGTAGCCGGTGCGGCAGACCCGCACCGGTACGCCGGAGAACGACGTGTCCGCGTACGCCATGTAATCCATGTCGCTGGGCAGGCCCAGCTCGTCGAGCACGTCGGGCGATCGCGGTCCCTGCACGGCCAGCACGGCATACGCGCGGTGCTGGTCGGTGATGGTCAGCCCGCTGCCGGCGGCGGCCTGCAGTGCGGCGACGACGGCGGCGGTGTTGGCGGCGTTGGGCACCAGAAAGATCTCGTCGTCGTCGACGTAGTAGGCGATCAGATCGTCGATGACGCCGCCGGATTCGTTGCAGCACAACGTGTATTGCGCCTTGCCCGGCCCGATGCGATTCAGGTCGTTGGTGAGCGCGGCGTTGACGAACGCCGCCGCCCCCGCGCCGCGGACCGATGCCTTGCCCAGGTGGCTGACATCGAAGAGGCCGACCGTGTTGCGGGTCGCGTTGTGCTCGCTGACGGTGCCGGCATAGGACACCGGCATGAGCCAGCCCCCGAACTCGGCGAAGCTCGCGCCCATATCCCTATGACGGTCTTCCAGCGGTCCGTGCTGCAGCTCGCTCACGGCGTCCAACCTAATCCGCTCCGATGCTGGCACACTTGGGCAGGTGTCCGAGTCGTATGACTTCGACGAGCTTGAGGCCGCCGGGATCGCAAACCCGCGCGAACGCGCCGACCTGATCAAGTACCTGGACGACCTCGGCTTCACGGTCGACGACATGGTCGAAGCCGAACGGCGCGGCCGGCTGTTCGGGCTTGCCGGTGATGTCCTGGCCTGGTCGGGCCGCCCGACCTATACGGTCCACGCCGCGGCCGAAAAACTCGGCATATCGGCCGAAGAGGTGGCGCACGCGTGGGCTTTGCTCGGCCTGACGGTCGCCGGCCCCGACGTTCCCGTGCTCAGCGACGCCGACGTCGACGCCCTGTCGACCTGGGTCGCGCTCAAGGTGGTGGTGGGTGAGGATGGCGCGCACGGCATGCTGCGGGTCCTCGGCGCCGCGATGGCCCGGCTCGCAGAGGCCGAGTCGACGGCGATCCGCGCGGGGACGCCGGACATCCAGATGACCCACACCCACGACGAGCTCGCGACGGCCCAGGCCTACCGTGCGGTCGCGGAGTTCGTCCCCCGGATCGGCCCACTGATCGACGTCGTGCACCGCCACCACCTCACCGGTGCCCGAACCCATTTCGAGGGCGTCCTTCGCGACACCTCGGCGAGCGTGGTGTGCGGGATCGGTTTCGCCGACCTCTCCGGCTTCACCGTGCTCACCAACGCGCTTACGCCCGCGCAGTTGTCGGACCTACTCAACGAGTTCGCCGGAACCGTCTCCGACGTGGTCCTCCGCGATGGCGGCCGGGTGGTGAAGTTCATCGGCGACGAGGTGATGTGGGTGAGCGCCTCGCCCCAGCAGCTCGTCAGGGCGGCGGTCGATCTCGTCGACCACCCGCGGGCGCGCCAGGAGGGTCTGCAGGTGCGTGCCGGCCTTGCCTACGGCAGCGTCCTGGCCATCAACGGCGACTACTTCGGCGGCCCCGTCAACCTGGCGGCGCGACTCGTGGCGGCCGCGAGTCCGGGACAGGTTCTCGCCGACTCGGCGCTGCACGACGAGTTGCCGGACTGGCCCGCGGATGCGTACGGCCCGTTGATGCTCAAAGGATTTGACGACCCCGTGCCGGCTTTCGATCTGTGGCTCCGGACGCCACCGAGCTAAGGCCGCTCCGCGGTGACTAGGGTGATTACGCGTGAGTACCGAACCCGGATATCAGGCCCCTGCCGTCACCGTCGCCTCCTCGCTGCCACGGCGCGCCGCCGCATCCACCGTGCTGATCGTGCCGGTCGTCTCGACCGGTGAGGACGACAAGCCGGGCGCGGCCGTTGCGGCGGCCGAGCCGTTCCTGTCGTCCGGAGCGGTGGCTGAGATCGAATCGGGCCTGCGGGCGCTGGAGGCCACCGGGGCCGCCGAGCAGGTGCACCGGCTGGTGGTGCCGTCGCTGCCGGTGTCCAGCGTGCTGACGGTTGGCCTGAGCAAACCGCGGTCCGAGTGGCCGGCCGACACGATCCGTCGCGCCGCCGGTGTGGCCGCGCGGTCGCTCGGCAAGACCGAGGCGGTGATCACCACGCTTGCCGAACTGCCCGGTGCGGGCGTCGTTTCGGCCACCGTCGAGGGCCTGATCCTGGGCAGCTACCGGTTCACCGAATTCCGCAGCGACAAGACGGCCCCCAAAGACCAGGGGCTGGGCAAAATCACGGTGCTGGCCACGGCCAAGGACGCCAAGGACGATGCCGCCCACGCCGCCGCCGTGGCGACCGCCGTCGCCACCGCGCGCGACTTCGTCAACACCCCGCCCAGCCACCTGTTCCCCGCCGAATTCGCCAGGCGTGCAAAAGCTTTGGGCGAATCCGTCGGTCTCGAGGTGGAAGTGCTGGACGACAAGGCGCTGCAGAAAGGCGGCTATGGGGGCATCATCGGCGTCGGGCAGGGCTCGTCGCGTCCGCCACGGCTGGTGCGCCTGACGCACCGCGGTTCGAAGCTGGCCAAAGCGAAGAAGGGCAAGGCTATAAAGCGAGTCGCGCTGGTCGGCAAGGGCGTCACGTTCGACACCGGCGGCATCTCGATCAAGCCGGCGCTGGGGATGCACCACATGACCTCGGACATGGGCGGTGCGGCCGCCGTGATCGCGACCGTCGCACTGGCCGCGCAGCGCAAGCTTCCGATCGACGTGATCGCCACCGTGCCGATGGCCGAGAACATGCCGTCGGCGACGGCGCAACGCCCGGGCGACGTGCTGACGCAGTACGGCGGGATCACGGTCGAGGTGCAGAACACCGACGCCGAGGGCCGGCTCATCCTGGCCGACGCCATCGTGCGGGCGTGCGAGGACAACCCCGATTACCTGATCGAGACGTCCACGCTGACCGGCGCGCAGACGGTGGCGCTGGGCGCCCGTATCCCGGGTGTGATGGGCAGCGACGAGTTCCGCGACCGCGTCGCGTCGATCTCGCAGCAGGTCGGCGAAAACGGCTGGCCGATGCCGCTGCCCGACGAACTCAAGGAAGACCTGAAGTCCACGGTCGCCGACCTGTCGAACATCAGCGGGCAACGCTTTGCCGGCATGCTGGTGGCCGGGGTGTTTTTGCGTGAATTCGTCGCCGACGGCGTGAGCTGGGCGCACATCGACGTGGCCGGACCGGCCTACAACACCGGGAGCCCGTGGGGCTACTCACCCAAGGGCTCCACCGGCGTGCCGACGCGGACCATGTTCGCGGTGCTCGAGGACATCTGCGAAAAGGGCTAGTAAACGGCTAGCGAATCAGCCGTTTGATCACTGCTCCGCCCAACTTGCGGCGCGGCCAGCCGGTCGCGCCGTCGGCGGCCAGCGCGGCATTCGCCGCGTTACGGCCGCACGCCCCATGCACCGAGCCGCCCGGCGTCGCCGACGCGCTGCCCAAATAGAGCCGCTCGACCGGTGTTTCGGCTCGGCCCATGCCGGGCGCGGGGCGGAACACCAACATCTGTTGCAACTGCGCCGTTCCGCCGTTGAGCGCCCCGAGATGCAGGTTGGCGTCGGCGGCCTCGAGATCCGACGGCCGCTGCACGAACCGGTCGATCACCGCCGAACCGAAGCCAGGCGCATGCTCTTCGATGACCCGGTCCACCGCCGTGGCCAGCCGGTCCGCGGAAGCGTCGTCGGACACGTTCCTCGGCAAATGCGTATAGGCCCAAACACTTTCGGTGCCGGTCGGCGATCTGCTGGGATCCGCGGTGGTGGTCTGGCCCAACAACATGAACGGATGCTCCGGTACGACGCGGGTGTTCAAGTCGGCCATCCAGCGGACCAGCCCGTCGCCGTCGGCTCCCAGGTGGACCGTGCCCACGGACCGCAGATTTTCGGCTCGCCACGGAACCGGTGTTGCCAGCGCGTAATTGACTTTCACCACCGGCGGATCCCACTCGTAGTGCTGGAGGTCGCGACGCAGTGCCGGCGGCACCGCATCCGCGGGCAGCATGTCGCAGAACAAGCGCGGGGCCGTCACGTCGGCCACCACCGCGCGGCGGGCAGCCACCGATCGCCCCTGCGCGGTGGTCACGCCGACCGCCCGGCCACCACGCACCTGGATGCGAGAAACGTTCTGATCGCATTCGATTCGCGCTCCCGCCGAGCAGGCGCGTTTCACCAGAGCCGCGGTGAGTTGGCCCGATCCACCGACCGGCACCGGCCAGCCGTGATCCTGGGCCAGCATCGTCATCAGGAAGCCCATCGCGCCGCTGATCGGTGCGTCCGGGGGCACATCGGCGTGCATTGCGTTGCCTAACAGCAACACTCGCGGTGCCTCGCCCTCAAACAGTTGACTGGCCATGGCATTGGCCGGCTGCACGAGCAGGCGCGCCACTCGGAGCGCTTCGGGCGTTCCGAGTCTGCGCAGCAGCCCGAGCAGCGGACGCACCGGCGGGAAGGGCGCCAGCATGGCGTCGAGCAGTGGGGCCTTGATCTTGTTCCACAGCTCCACCAGCCGCCACCAGTTCTCG
The DNA here is from genome assembly GCF_059812385.1 of Mycobacterium sp. NGS58. Taxonomy (NCBI): domain Bacteria; kingdom Bacillati; phylum Actinomycetota; class Actinomycetes; order Mycobacteriales; family Mycobacteriaceae; genus Mycobacterium; species Mycobacterium sp. NGS58. The sequence goes on from NZ_JCALCO010000024.1 coordinate 41,707, forward strand.
CCGTCGGCGGGCGTTCGCCGGGCGAATTCCGCTGCCGTCTGGGCGGCATCGTGATACACGATCGGCGGGTCGTCGTCCGCGGCACTGCGCGGATGACCGACCACCGTGGGCGCATGCGACCATCGCAACCCATGATCCTCCAAGTGCAGCGCCGTCATCGCCGGAGAAGCCACCGTCATCGGGTAGTAGGAGCTGAACAGGTCGGTGATGTAACCCGGCGTCAGCTCGGCGCTGCGTACCGCTCCACCCGGTTCGGGCTGGGCTTCCAGCACCAGCACGTCCCAACCCGCGTCGGCGAGCATCGCGGCCGCCACCAGCCCGTGGTGTCCCGCCCCGATCACGACGGCATCGGCGCTGTCGCCCACGGTCACTTCACCTGGCTCGGCTCCAGGCGTTCCGACAAAGCCGCCAGCCGCCACAGGCACTCTTTATTGCGCGGATAGGCCGCCGCCAGGGCGATCGAATCGGGAACGGCTCCCATCGGCCCTTCGGCGGGCACCTCGATCATCTCGATGCGGCAGCCCTGCGGAATCTCGTGCAGCAGCATGGTGATTCGCGCGGCACCCAGCGGACCGAGCCGGGCAAGCAACACCAGCTTGTGCGGCGGTTCGCTCTCCTCCACGATCGTCGCGTCATTGATCACCAGCGGCCAAATCCCGATCGAGTGCCTGATCGAGGAACCCGGCTCCGGCCAATTCGGATCGACGGCTCGCATGCGGCTGTTGCCCACCACCCACTGGGTGTAGGTCCAACCCTGGGCAAGCACCTCCCACACCCGCTCACACGACTCGGGCACCTCGCGCGTTGCAGTGATCACCTCAGAAAACCCTCCCTGTCTCGGCTACCGCGGCGGATACCCGGCAATCGAGGGGTTATTCGGCTTCAACCTCGGGTTTACCGGTGGTTGACTGGGGATAATCTCCTAGCGGTCGAATTCCTCGACGACGAAAGGCGAAAGCATGACGGTGCGACGGTTGGTCATCGGTGTCGGCGCTGTGCTCCTGTTGGCCGGAGTCATCGGACTGCTGGCGCCGGTGTCGGTTTCCGACAGCAACGGCCATTCCGTCGGATGCGGAAACGCCGTGGCGACGGACCTTTCCGCGGCCAGAAGCGCCGACAACAGCAATGGGGCCAATATCCCCATTCTGAACCAGATAATCCCGCACACCGACTATGTCGCACAGTGCCAGTCGTCGGTGGGCAGCAGGCGTGCGTGGGCGATACCGCTGGCCGTGCTGGGGGTCATCGCGATCGGCGCGACCTTGTTGACGGGACGTCGCGGGGCGAAACCGGGCGTTTAACCCGCCTCAGATCACCCGCATCCGCGCGGCGTTGCGCAGCCCCTGCGGCGCCAGGCGCGAAAGGCCGTACAGCGCATAGGCTTCCGGTGCCACCGGGCGAATCGGCTTCTTTTTCTTGACCGAAGACAGGATCGCGTTGGCGACCTTCTCGGGGCCGTAGTGGCGCAGCGCAAACATCTTGCCCAACTGCCCGCGGCGGCCGTCGACATCGTCGGATTGCTTACCCGCGGGCGCGTCGAATCGGGTGGTGTTGATGATGTTGGTGTCGATGACGCCCGGGCAGATCGTGGTCAGGCCCACCCCGGCGGCGTCGAGTTCGGCCCGCAGGCAGTCGGAGAACATGTACGTTGCCGCCTTCGACGTGCAGTAGGCGTTCAGCGACTGCAGCGGGGCGTAGGCCGCCATCGACGACACGTTGACGATGTATCCGCCGGTGCCGCGTTCCACCATCCGCCGGGCGAACGACCGGCAGCCGTTGACCACACCGCCGAGGTTGACGTCGAGCACCCGGTCGAACTGCTCGGCCGGGGTGTCCAAAAATCCGCCCGCGTGCCCGATGCCGGCGTTGTTGACCACGATGTCCGGCACGCCGTGCTCCGTGCTGACCCGCTCGGCGAACGACTCCACCGCCTGCGCGTCGGAAACGTCAAGCACATAGGCGTGGGCGACGCCGCCGCGGGTGGCGACCTCGGCCGCGGTGGCCTTGACGGCGGCTTCGTCGATGTCGCTGATCACCAGCTCGGCGCCTTCGCGGGCAAAGGCGAATGCGGTCTCGCGGCCGATTCCGCTGCCCGCTCCGGTGACCGACACCAGGGTGTCGCCGAACGACCCACGGGGGCGCCCCACCTGCGCGCGCAGCAGCGCGCGGCTGGGTTGCCCGCCCTCGGCATGGTCGGCGAACTCGCGCACCGCCGCCGCCATCACTTGGGGATGCGACATCGGCGAGAAGTGACCGGCCTGGATATCGCGGCGCCACAGCCGCGGCACGAAGCGCGGGGTGTGGTCGTAACCGTAGGGCCGCACGTACTTGTCTTTGGTGTTGACGATGAGCTGAACCGGTACATCGATGACCGCGACGCCCTGCTTACGGCCGGAGAATGATCGAAAGTAGTTGGCGGGGTATGTCTTTACCGACTGCGCGGCATCCCTCGCCAGTTTCTCGGAGTGGTGGATCTGCTCGACGGGGATGTTGTCGACCGCGTTGCGCCGCAACGCCGGGACGGACATGGCGAGCCGGAGGAACAACGGCGCGAGCACCGGGATCGAGAAGAAGATCATGTAGGTCAGCCGCAACGCCTGGCTGATCGCCCGGACGAAAGTGCGCGGCTTCCAGGGCGCCCGCAGGCCGCTGAAGATGTAATCGACAAGCTGGTCCTGAGCGGGGCCGGACACCGACGTAAACGTGGCAACCCGGTCATTGGCGCCGGGACGCTTCAGGTAGTGCCACACCCCCACCGAGCCCCAGTCGTGAGCCAGCACGTGCACGGGCCGGCCCGGGCTGAGCTCGCCGGTCACCGCCGCGAAGTCATCGGCGAAGCGGTCCATGGTGTAGGCGGACACCGGCTTGGGCACCGATGACATGCCTACGCCGCGGTTGTCGTAGCGGAGGATCCGGAACCGCTCCGCCAGCAGCGGGACGACCCCGTCCCACAGCACATGCGAGTCCGGGAAGCCGTGCACGAGCACGACGGTGGGGCCCTCGGGGTTGCCCTCTTCGTAGACCGCGATGCGGGCGCCGTCGGCGCTGTCGACGAAATGCTGGGGTACTTGCTGTGATGGCGGCATCGGGACCTCCCCCTCTGGCTGTGGTGGCCACACCGTAGCAAGCGTGATGGTCGTCACCCGCCCAGCGCGGGGTATCCGCCCTGGATGTGTGCCGACGAGGGTGCAGTGACAGGATAGTTTTGAATTGCTACTTCGCCTTCCGCAAGCGAGCTGATCGACCCGCCCCGACCCACGAGCGATCGAGGAGTCAGAAACGATGGCCTTCTCCGTCCAGATGCCGGCACTCGGTGAGAGCGTCACCGAGGGGACGGTCACCCGCTGGCTCAAGCAGGAAGGCGACACGGTCGAACTCGACGAACCGCTCGTCGAGGTGTCCACTGACAAGGTCGACACCGAAATCCCGTCGCCCGCCGCCGGTGTGCTGACCAAGATCGTCGCCCAGGAGGACGACACCGTCGAAGTCGGCGGAGAACTCGCCGTCATCGGCGACGCCTCCGAGGGTGGCGGGGCGGGTGGCGACTCGCAGCCGGCCGCGCCGAAGCCGAGCGAGCCGGAGCCGCAGGCGCAGCCCGCGCCGCCGCCCCAGCCCGAACCACAGCCGGAGCCGCAGCCCCAGGCACAGCCGGAGCCCGCGCCGGCCGAGCAGAGTTCCGGTGGCGGCGACGCGACTCCGGTGTTGATGCCCGAACTCGGCGAGTCCGTGGCCGAGGGCACCGTGACGCGCTGGCTGAAAAAGGTCGGTGATTCGGTCCAGGTCGACGATGCTCTGGTGGAAGTGTCCACCGACAAGGTCGACACCGAGATCCCGTCGCCGGTGGCCGGTGTGCTGATCAGCATCACCGCCGAGGAAGACGCCACCGTGCCCGTCGGTGGCGAGCTGGCGCGCATCGGCACCGGTGCCGAGGCCGCCGCACCCGCGGCGCCCGCCGCTCCCCAGCCCCCGCCCGCGCCCGAACCCAAGCCGCAACCGGCGCCCCAGCCCCAGGCGCAGCCCAAGCCCGAACCCACGCCGGCCCCCGCGCCGCAGCCCCAGCCCGCACCCGAGCCGAAAGCTCAACCGGCGCAGGCTCCCCCGGCGGCTCAGCCGGCAAGCGCTGGGGCCGACGGCACTCCGTACGTGACGCCGCTGGTGCGAAAACTGGCCGCCGAGAACAACATCGACCTCAACTCGGTTACCGGCACCGGGGTGGGCGGTCGCATCCGCAAGCAGGACGTGCTGGCCGCAGCCGAGCAGAAGAAACAGGCCACCCAGGCGCCCGCGCCCGCGCCGGCCCCCGCTGCCGCGGCCCCCAGGGCCGCCGCGGCGCCTACCCCCGCCGCGGCTCTCGCGCACCTGCGGGGCACGACCCAGAAGGCCAGCCGGATCCGCCAGATCACCGCGAACAAAACCCGCGAGTCCCTACAGGCGACCGCTCAACTCACCCAGACCCACGAGGTCGACATGACCAGGCTGGTCGGGTTGCGGGCCAGGGCCAAGGCGGCCTTCGCCGAGCGCGAGGGGGTGAACCTGACCTTCCTGCCGTTCATCGCCCGTGCGGTGATCGACGCGCTGAAGATCCACCCCAACGTGAATGCGAGCTACAACGAGGACACCAAGGAGATCACCTACTACGACGCCGAGCACCTCGGCTTCGCGGTCGACACCGAACAGGGCCTGCTCTCGCCGGTCGTGCACAACGCGGGCGACCTGTCGCTGGCGGGGCTCGCCAGGGCGATCGCCGACATCGCCGCGCGCGCCCGGTCGGGCGACCTGAAGCCCGACGAGCTGTCCGGCGGCACCTTCACCATCACCAACATCGGTAGCCAGGGGGCGCTGTTCGACACCCCGATCCTGGTGCCGCCGCAGGCCGCCATGCTGGGCACCGGCGCGATCGTCAAGCGGCCGCGGGTCGTGGTCGATGAGAGCGGCAACGAATCGATCGGCGTCCGGTCGATCTGCTATCTCCCGCTGACCTATGACCACAGACTCATCGACGGCGCAGACGCCGGCCGCTTCCTGACCACCATCAAGCACCGGCTGGAAGAGGGAGCCTTCGAGGCAGACCTCGGCCTGTAAAGAAGGGCAAGCGAACGTGACTCGCGCTGGTGAGAACGCCGTCGTCGCGATTGCGGGATCGTCCGGCCTGATCGGCTCCGCCCTCACCGCGGCTCTGCGCGCCGCCGATCACCGGGTGCTGCGCATCGTGCGCCGGGCCCCGGCGAACGCCGACGAGCTGCACTGGAATCCCGAGACCGGCGACCTCGATCCGGACACGCTCGGAGACGTCGATGCCGTCGTCAACCTGTGCGGCGTCAACATCGGCAAGCGGCGGTGGTCGGGCGCCTTCAAGCAGAGTCTGCGCGACAGCCGCATCGCCCCCACCGAAGTCTTGGCGCATGCCGTTGCCGACGCGGGTGTGGCCACCATGGTCAACGCCAGCGCGGTGGGCTTCTACGGCAACACGAAAGACCGCGTTGTCGACGAAAACGACCGTGCCGGAGCGGGTTTCCTGGCGAGACTGTGCGAAGACTGGGAGGCCGCGACGCTGCCCGCGCAGTACGGCGGCGCCCGGGTGGTGCTGGCCCGCACCGGGCTGGTGTTCTCCTCCGCCGGTGGCGTCCTGGGCCGGTTGCGACCCCTGTTCCGCACCGGCCTGGGCGCACGGCTGGGCAGCGGGCGGCAGTACATGTCGTGGATCACGCTCGAAGACGAAGTGCGCGCGCTGTTGTTCGCGATTTTCGAGCCCGAGCTGACCGGTCCGGTCAACATGACCGGGCCCGCTCCGGTCACCAACGCCGAGTTCACCACCGCGTTCGGGCGCGCGGTCAACCGTCCAACCCCGTTGATGGTGCCCGGTTTTGCCATCCGTGCCGCGTTGGGCGAGTTCGCCGACGAGGGCCTGCTGACGGGGCAGCGCGCTATCCCGTCCGCGCTGGAGCGTGCCGGTTTCGTCTTCCACCACAACACCATTGGCGAGGCGCTCGCCTACGCGACCGCCCGGCGCGACCACGACTAGTTGTGATCGCGCCGCCCGGATTGTGTCCGGCCGGCCCGGGCCGAGTACCGTCGCGAGCGTGATCGATTCCATCCGATCCAGCCAGGCCTTGATCGACGTCCGCCGGCTCGGCATCGTCGACTACCGCGTGGCCTGGCAGCAGCAGCGCGACCTGGCCGACGCACGGGTGGCCGGCGGCAACGACACGCTGCTGCTGCTGGAGCACCCCGCGGTTTACACCGCGGGCCGGCGCACCGAGCCGCACGAACGGCCGGTGGATGGCACACCCGTCGTCGACACCGACCGCGGCGGCAAGATCACCTGGCACGGTCCGGGCCAGCTCGTCGGGTATCCGATCATCGGCCTGGCCGAACCGCTCGACGTGGTCGACTACGTGCGGCGCCTGGAAGAGGCGCTGATCAAGGTCTGCGCCGATCTGGGCGTGGACGCGGTCCGGGTGCCGGGCCGGTCCGGGGTGTGGGTGTCGGGCGGCGAGGGCCGGCCCGACCGCAAGGTTGCCGCGATCGGCGTGCGGGTGTCGCGGGCGACCACCCTGCACGGGTTCGCCCTCAACTGCGACTGCGACCTGGACGCCTTCAGCGCGATCGTGCCGTGCGGCATCACCGACGCGGGAGTGACGTCGCTGTCGGCCGAACTGCGCCGCCCGGTGTCGGTCGAGGATGTCCAGACGGCGGTCGGCGACGCCGTGTGCGACGCCCTGGATGGGGTGCTGCCGGTCCGTGACCACCCCGCCGCCCGCGTAGCATCGGCGATGTGACTGTCGCACCGGAGGGACGCAAACTGCTGCGCCTGGAAGTGCGCAACGCCGAGACCCCGATCGAGCGCAAACCGCCGTGGATCAGGGTGCGGGCCCGGATGGGGCCGGAGTACACCCAGCTCAAGAGCCTGGTCCGGCGCGAAGGGCTGCACACGGTGTGCGAGGAGGCGGGCTGCCCCAACATCTTCGAATGCTGGGAGGACCGGGAGGCCACCTTCCTGATCGGTGGTGATCAGTGCACCCGCCGTTGCGACTTCTGTCAGATCGACACCGGCAAGCCCGCCGAACTCGATCGCGACGAGCCCCGGAGGGTCGCCGACAGCGTGCGTACGATGGGCCTGCGCTACGCCACCGTCACCGGCGTGGCCCGCGACGACCTGCCCGACGGCGGAGCCTGGCTGTACGCCGAGACCGTGCGCGCCATCAAGGAACTGAACCCGTCGACCGGCGTCGAGCTGTTGATCCCCGACTTCAACGGCGAGCCCACCCGGCTGGCCGAGGTGTTCGGGTCGCGCCCGGAAGTGTTGGCGCACAACGTCGAAACCGTGCCGCGCATCTTCAAACGGATCCGGCCCGCCTTCACCTACCGGCGCAGCCTCGACGTGCTGACCGCGGCGCGCGACTTCGGCCTGGTCACCAAGAGCAACCTCATCCTCGGCATGGGCGAGACCCCGCACGAGGTGCGCACCGCCCTCGCCGACCTGCACGACGCCGGCTGCGACATCATCACCATCACTCAGTATCTGCGTCCGTCGGCGCGTCACCACCCCGTCGTGCGCTGGGTGAAGCCGGAGGAATTCGCCGAGTTCGCGCAGCACGCCGAACAGCTGGGCTTCGCCGGGGTGCTGGCCGGGCCGCTGGTGCGCTCGTCCTACCGCGCGGGGCGGCTCTACGAGCAAGCCGCCCGCAGCCGCGCTGACGACGCCGCGGCACGGTAGCGGCGTCGGCCGCTCGCGGCCCTACGTATTCTTTGACTATGGCTAAACCCCGCAATGCCGCTGAGAACAAGGCAGCCCGAGCGCAGGCGCAGGCTGCCCGCAAGGCCGCCGCGCGGGAGCGCCGCACCCAGTTGTGGCAGGCGTTCAACATTCAGCGCCAAGAGGACAAGCGCCTCCTGCCCTACATGGTCGGCGTCTTCGTGCTGATCGTCGGCATCTCGGTAGGGGTCGGCATCTGGGCCGGCGGGCTGACGATGATCACCTTGATTCCGCTCGGCGTGGTGCTGGGCGGCCTGGTTGCCTTCATCGTGTTCGGTCGCCGCGCCCAAAAGTCGGTCTACCGCAAAGCCGAAGGCCAAACCGGAGCCGCCGCATGGGCTTTGGACAACCTGCGGGGCAAGTGGCGGGTGACCCCCGGCGTGGCCGCGACGGGCCACTTCGATGCCGTCCACCGGGTGATCGGCCGGCCCGGCGTGATCCTGGTCGGCGAGGGAACGGCGACCCGGGTGCGGCCGCTGGTGGCGCAGGAGAAGAAGCGCACCGCCAGGCTGATCGGCGACGTGCCGATCTACGACATCATCGTCGGCAACGGCGCGGACGAGGTGCCGCTGGCCAAGCTGGAGCGCCACCTCACCAAGCTGCCGGCCAACATCACCGTCAAGCAGATGGACACGCTGGAGTCGCGGTTGGCCGCGCTGGGGTCGAGAGCGGGCGCCGCCGTCCTGCCCAAGGGGCCGCTGCCCAACTCGGGCAAGATGCGAGGCGTGCAGCGCACGGTCCGTCGCAAATAGCTCGCAGCCTTCAGGTCAGCGGCGATCGCAAGCGCCCCGTATGGGGGCGAAGCGGGTCGCCGCCACGGGTCACCGTCGGACCACGGCCGTCGCGGTCAGGCGATCCTGCAGGCCGCGGCCGTCGAAGTCGGTGAACAACGCCGGGACGACCGTCCCCACCAGTACTCCCCGCACCACCGCGCGGCCCAGGCCGACCGGTCCGCGGCCGTCCACCGTCACCACCTGCAGGCGCAGCGCCAGCTGGCCGGGGGTGAACCCGAACAATCGCAAGAAGACCACACCCAGCACGAACCAGATCACCAAGACCGCGGTGGCCAGCACCGGCTGGGAGAACAGGCCGAAGCGCATGGCCAACCCGGCCAGACCGTACGCGATCAGCCAGTCGATCATCAGCGCACCCAGCCGCCGGCCCATCGGCGCCAGCGACCCCGGCCCGTTTTCGGGAAATCCGAGCTTTTCACCGGGATATGCGGATCGAGATTCCGCCATCATCGGCGGGGACCGGCGTCCGAATGCCCGACCGGAAGGGCGGGATAACGAGGGCACACAGTGCGCGCGGCCACCGGAAAAGATACGATCTTGCGATCCATGGCCCCACAATAGAACCCGCCGCCGACGCGGCCACTTTTAGCGTGTGGCATGGTCACGTAACGTGCGCGCAACATCGGGTTGACTGACGGGCAACATCTGCTCCATAGCGTCAGGCCGCGGATCTCACCAAGTAAAGGAGCATTCTGTGACGGAAACGACGCCCGACGACGTCTTCAAGCTCGCCAAGGACGAAAACGTCGAATTTGTCGACGTCCGGTTCTGTGACCTGCCCGGCATCATGCAGCACTTCACAATTCCGATTTCATTCTTCGACGAGAGCGTTTTTGAGGACGGCTTAGCCTTCGACGGCTCGTCGATTCGCGGATTCCAGTCCATTCACGAATCCGACATGCTGCTGCTCCCGGATCCCGCGACCGCGCAGATCGACCTGTTCCGCGAAGCCAAGACGCTGAATCTGAACTTCTTCGTGCACGACCCCTTCACCCTCGAGCCGTACTCGCGCGACCCGCGCAACATCGCCCGTAAGGCCGAGAACTATCTGATCAGCACCGGCGTGGCCGACACCGCCTACTTCGGCGCCGAGGCGGAGTTCTACATCTTCGACTCGGTGAGCTTCGACTCGCGCACCAACGGCTCGTTCTACGAGATCGACGCGATCGCGGGCTGGTGGAACACGGGTTCGCCGAACGAGCTCGACGGCAGCCCCAACCGCGGCTACAAGGTGCGCCCCAAGGGTGGCTACTTCCCCGTCGCCCCCGTGGACCACTACGTCGACCTGCGCGACAAGATGCTGTCCAACCTGATCACCGCCGGCTTCAGCCTGGAGAAGGGGCACCACGAGGTGGGCACCGGCGGCCAGGCCGAGATCAACTACAAGTTCAACACGCTGCTGCACGCGGCCGATGACATGATGCTCTACAAGTACATCGTCAAGAACACGGCCTGGCAGAACGGCAAGACCGTCACGTTCATGCCCAAGCCGCTGTTCGGTGACAACGGCTCCGGCATGCACTGCCATCAGTCGCTGTGGAAGGACGGCAGCCCGCTGATGTACGACGAGACCGGGTATGCCGGCCTGTCGGACACCGCCCGCCACTACATCGGCGGCCTGCTGCACCACGCGCCGTCGCTGCTGGCGTTCACCAACCCCACGGTGAACTCCTACAAGCGCCTGGTGCCGGGTTACGAGGCGCCGATCAACCTGGTCTACAGCCAGCGCAACCGGTCGGCGTGTGTCCGTATCCCGATCACCGGCAGCAACCCGAAGGCCAAGCGGCTCGAGTTCCGTTGCCCCGACTCGTCGGGCAACCCGTACCTGGCGTTCTCGGCCATGCTGATGGCCGGCCTGGACGGCATCAAGAACAAGATCGAGCCGCAGGCCCCGGTCGACAAGGACCTCTACGAGCTGCCGCCCGAAGAGGCCGCCAACATCCCGCAGGCGCCCACGCAGCTCTCCGCGGTGATCGACCGGCTGGAAGAAGACCACGAATACCTCACCGAGGGCGGCGTGTTCACGCCCGACCTTATCGAGACGTGGATCAATTTCAAGCGCGAGAACGAGATCCTGCCGGTCCAAATCCGGCCGCACCCTTACGAATTCGCGCTGTATTACGACGTGTAAGCCGGCTCGAGCGCCGCTCGGCGGCGCAGCTGCCGCAAGAGCGAAAACTCAACCCCGCGAAACGATGACGCTCGCTTGGATGATCAAGCGGGCGTCATCGTTTACTAGTCGGGAGCCCGGCGGTCTGCGGCCGCCGGGCGTCGAGCCTCGCCGGCGTTCGGCTCAGCGCGTCAGCAATGGTTCGTCATTGATGCAGAGCGGATTTGAGCCACGCCCGACGGGGCGATGTTGGGAATGATGTCCCAGAAAATGAACGGGTATTCCGAACCTTCCCACGCCATGTTCATCCCATCGTGCTTGGGCACCGACCCGCCAACCGGGTTGCCATAGCCGTCGTAGAACTGGATTCCCCGGATGATCCAGACGTCACCGTCAGACGAGGTTCTGGTGGTTGCCCGGAAAAAGACTTGAGCGTCTGGATACAGGTACACGGTGGCGTCCGATAGCCAGCAGTGACCTGCATGTATCGGATTCCAGCTCATCCAGCGGATCCAGCCGGGGGGAGGATCTTGGATCCAGAATCGGACGCCCGGCTTGGTGTACTTCTGGCGAAGCGCCGTACCGAGTTCCTTTTCGGGCGGATCGGCGACGGGTTCGACGGCATAGGGGCTGGGCACCGAGCGGAAGGACGCTACCGCTACGTCGTCGTGGTCCTTGCGAATTCTTTTCTCAGTCGTGGTGGTCATGGTTGTTCCTTCGTTTGGGGATCCCATTGGCGGATCGCCTCACCTGGTGATCGTTCCCCGGAGTCGGGGCCATGACATGGGTAGCGCGCTACCTGAATTTGCCCGCATCGCTACTAAGGCACTATGTGAGCGGCCGCGTCTTCAAAGGTGACGCGTCACTCTGTGCGCTTTCTCTAACAACGAAAAAGCTACGCCTTCGCGACCTCTCGAACGGGAGTGCAGCGGGTCAACTCGCAGCGTTCGTCCAGCAGCGAATCTGCCACGTCTATCGACGGAAGCGGACCGCCCCGTTCCCGAGCCGCATGGCGCAGCGCCGCAACGGCTCGCAGTTCGGCGTCGATAATCCTGAGATCACGCCCCATTGCTGCGGTTTACCCGCCTACCGATGCGTTAATCGCACTTGTTGAGTCCGGCCCAATGGCAACGACCATTCGAACTATCGTTTTGCCTCCGGGGCCAGCCGAAGCGGTGCATCCTGTTTACGCCGCGGGGTCTTTGCAGCGTCGCTTTCGCTTATTAGTTGCTCGGCGACCACGCACATCTGCGTCCGTGTTTCGCGCGACATACTGCGAAGCACTTTGAAGGCTTGCGTGGCATCGAGATCGAAGCGGTTCATGATGATGTCTAGGGCCTGCTCGATGAGTTCACCAGGCGAGAGCTGACTCGCATTGCAATCGTCGGTCATTCTGCTTTCCCAATCTGTCCGAAGCCGCCCGGTCATTTGAAAAGCCAGCTTCGGCCCTTCGTCCAATTATGCGCCGGTTTTTCGCGGCGCGTGGGGTAACTCCGGTCAGCGACCGGGGTTACCCTTGACGCCCGCAATCCTTCTTGATGGGCTCCGACGGCCATGCGCAGGCGTCGATATCGGTGGTGCTACCGAAACCACCTCCGCTGAACACTCCGAAAGCGTTGCCGTTGCTGGCCGTGTAGGTGGCCCCGCCGCTCCCGGTTCCGCCACTGGTGCTGTCGACGATCAACGTCCACTTCATGCCCAGAAGCGCGGTCTTGTAAGCGCTCATGACATCGGCCGGCGATCCGTTGACGTAGAAGTGCAGGTGAATGCCGTTGTCGTGGACGGGATCAGGACCGTCGGTCCTGTTGGTGTTGGGCGGCGTCGGTATCAGCGACCGCAGGTCCGCTCCGGCGGCGGTGGTCGTCGTCGCTTGCGACACGGTGGTCGTCACGACCTTGGTGGACGTCCCGCTCGTGGTCGTCGAGGTGCCCGACCGCGGCGAGCCACCGCACGCCGTCGCGAGCAAGCCGACGGCCGCCGCGACGGCATAAATGTTGTGGCGCATGTTCACTCCGTTCGGGGCATGGTTCCCCGAAAGATAAACCCTGGCGGACCCCCGCGGCGTGTCTTTGCCGCTGTTCGTGTGTCGCGACCGCTAGCCGTCGAGCGCGAGGTCCTTGCGGAAGCGCTGCATGCCGTCGATCTTGTCGTCCAGGTCGGCGTCGGGCCCGGCGTAGAACATCCACGGCATGGTGATGATGCCGGTGATGCCCGCGTCCTCGACCCGCCGATAGTCGGCCGTGGTGAACGCGTCGGTCAGCGGCGTCAGGATGGTGAAATCGTCCATGCTCAAACCGTTTTCGGCGCGCATCTCCCGAAGCCTCCCGACCGAGTCGATGGCCCGCTCGGACTTGATCAAATCGCCGATCCAGCCGTCGTTGCGGGCGGCGCGGCGCAGCGCGATGTCCGACAGGCCGCCGACGTACACCGGTATCGGCGGCGGAGTGGGCTGCATCTCCAGTCGCGGCGCCTGATAAAACCGGCCCTCGAACTCCGTCCAGCCCGGGGCCCACAGTGCCCGCATCAGCTCGATGATCTCGTCCGTGCGGTTGCCGCGCGCCTCGAAACGCTCACCCATCAAAGCGAATTCCTCGCGGCACCACCCCACGCCGATACCGAGCTCCACCCGGCCGGAAGCCAAAACCGCCGCAGTGCCAATGGCTTTCGCCGCCGAAAACGGGTTGCGCATCGCGGGGATGTAGACGGTGTTGACGAACCGCAACCGCGTGGTGACCTGGGCCAGCGCCCCGACGAGAACCCAGGGATCGGGCCAGTCGGTAAAGGGCTGCCAGCGCCGTTCCCCGTCTTTGGTGTACGGATACGGGGTGTCCAGAGTCTCCAGATTGACGACGTGGTCGGGGATGCCGATCCCGTCATAGCCCAGCTCGTCGGCGGCCTTGGCGAGCTCGATGATTTCCCGGGTGTTCAGAAAGGCGCTGCTGATATAGAACTTCACCGCGTCTCCTGCGCCCAGGCCGGCTCGATGAAGACGCCCTCGGCCTCGACGGTGACACCGGCGGCATCCGAAATCGTGCCGCGCGCAAAGACTTTGCGGCCCTCTTTGCCGTCCACCCACGCCTCACAGCGAAGCGGGCCCAGCGGTGTACCGCGCAGATACTTCACCGTGATGGTCCCGGTGAAGCGCGCCTTTGACAGCCCCTCGCTGGCCGCCTCGCCGAGCATGTGGTCGAGCACCAGGGCGCTGACGCCGCCGTGCACCAGTTTGGGCGGGCCCTCGTAGGCCGAGCCCAGGGTGAACTCGCTCCAGCAGCGGCCTTCGCCATCGTGGTGCACGACTACCGGCGGGGCGATGGGATTGCAGAGGCCGATCGCGGCGTTGCCCAACGGCAGCGGGCGGCCGTCGACGCGATAGCTCACCCCGAGCGGGCGGATGCGTTGCCGCAACGATGCGGTGACGGCCTCGATCGCGCTCCTGGCCTCGGCGACCACCTCGTCGTCCGCGTCGGTTCGGATGGTGGCGTCGACGAGCTCGCGGACCGCATCGGCCAACGGAGCGTACAGCGCGGTGACGCGATCGGCCTCCGCCGCGCTGAGCACCTCGAATACGGCGTCCAACGCGCCGGCCTCCTGACTCAACTTCCAAACACCTTGCGCACCACCGCTTTTGCTCGTCGCGTTACCCGTAGATAGTTGTCCAGGAATTCGCCGCCCTCGTCGGTCGGCCAGCCCGCGGCCACGGCGACCGCGTTGAGCTGGCGGCCGGGCCCGGGCAGCTGGTCGGTGGGCTTACCGCGGACGAGCACCAGCGCATTACGCGCCCGGGTCGCCGTCAGCCAGGCCTGCCTCAACAGCTCCACCTCATCGGCGGGCACCAGGTCGGCCGCGGCGATCGCGTCGAGGCACTGCAGCGTCGACGTGTTGTGCAGCGCGGGAATCTCGTGAGCGTGCCGAAGTTGCAGCAGCTGCACGGTCCACTCCACGTCGGCCAGTCCCCCGCGTCCCAGCTTGGTGTGAGTGTTGGGGTCCGCGCCGCGCGGCAACCGCTCGGAATCGACACGGGCCTTGATCCGCCGGATCTCCTGCATCGCCTCGACGGACACCCCGTCCGACGGGTACCGCGTCTTGTCGGCCATCAGCAGGAACCGCTGTCCCAGCTCCGCGTCGCCGGCCACCGAGTGTGCCCGCAGCAGCGCCTGGATCTCCCACGGCTGCGCCCACTGCTCGTAGTAGGCGGCGTACGAAGCCAGGGTGCGCACCAGCGGACCCTGGCGTCCCTCGGGTCGCAGGTTGGCGTCGACCTCCAGCGGCGGGTCGACGCTGGGCGTCCCCAGCAGCGCCCGCACCTGCTCGGCGACACCCGTCGCCCAGCGCACCGCGGCGGAATCCTCGACACCGGACGCGGGTTCGCAAACGAACATGACGTCGGCGTCGGACCCGTAACCCAACTCGGCGCCGCCCAGCCGGCCCATGCCGATGACCGCGATCGCCGCCGGTGCCCTTCCGTTCACGGGCAGATTCGCCCGGATCATCGCTTCCAGCGCGGCCTGCAGCACCGCCACCCACACCGAGGTCAGTGCGCCGCACACGTCGATGACCTCGAGCATGCCGAGCAGGTCGGCGGATGCGATGCGGGCCAACTCGCGACGCCGCAGCGTGCGCGCCCCGGCGATCGCCCGCACCGGGTCGGAGTAACGGCCGGCCGATGCGATCAGCGCGCGGGCCACTGCGGCGGGTTCGGTCTCAAGCAGCCTCGGGCCGGACGGCCCGTCGCTGTAATCCTGAATGACCCGCGGCGCGCGCATCAGCAGGTCCGGCACGTATGCCGAGGTTCCCAGCACGTGCATGAGCCGGCGGGCCACCGCGGGCTTGTCACGCAGCGTGGCCAGATACCAGCTTTCCCCGGACAGCGCCTCGGACAGTCGCCGGTAGGCCAGCAGCCCGCCGTCGGGATCGGGCGAGTACGACATCCAGTTCAGCAGCCGGGGCAGCAGAACCGACTGCACCCGACCACGCCGCCCGCTCTGATTGACCAGCGCCGACATATGTTTCAGCGCTGTCTGCGGGCCCTCGTAACCCAACGCCGCCAGCTGGCGCTCGGCGGCTTCGGAGGTCATGCCGCGGGCGATGTCCAGCCCGGCCGGGCCGATCGATTCGAGAAGCGGCTGATAGAAGAGCTTGGCGTGCAGCTGGGACACTCGCAGGTTCTGGTGTCGCAGCTCCTCGCGCAGCACCCCGGCCGCGTCGTGACGCCCGTCCGGCCGGATGTGGGCCGCCCGCGCCAGCCAGCGCACCGCCTCCTCGTCTTCGGCCTCGGGCAGCAAGTGGGTGCGCTTGAGCCGCTGCAGCTGCAACCGGTGCTCGAGGAGCCGGAGGAACTCGTAGGACGCGGTGAGGTTGGCCGCGTCCTCGCGTCCGATATAGCCGCCGTGGCCGAGCGCGGCCAGCGCGTCCACCGTCGACGCCACGTGCAGCGAGTCGTCGTCGCGGCCATGCACCAGCTGCAGCAGTTGCACGGCGAATTCCACGTCGCGCAACCCGCCGCTGCCGAGCTTGATCTCGCGGCCGCGGACCTCGGCCGGCACGAGTTGTTCGACACGGCGGCGCATGGCCTGGACCTCGACCACGAAATCCTCACGCTCGCAGGCGACCCAGACCATCGGCATCAGCGCGTCCAGGTAGCGCTGGCCGAGCTCCGCGTCGCCCACCGCCGCACGGGCTTTCAGCAGCGCCTGGAACTCCCATGTCTTCGCCCAGCGCTGGTAGTAGGCGACGTGCGACTCGACCGTGCGGACCAGTTCACCGCTGCGCCCCTCGGGCCGCAGGCCGGCATCGACCTGGAAGAACGCCTCGGAGGCCAGCCGCATCATCTCGCCGGCCACCCGGGTGGTGACCGCGTCGGCCTGCTCGCCGACGAAGATGACGTCGACGTCGCTGACGTAGTTCAGTTCGCGGGCACCGCATTTGCCCATCGCGATGACCGCCAGCCGCGGCGGCGTCCGGTCGCCGCACACGCTGTTCTCGGCCACCCGCAGCGCGGCGGCCAGCGCGGCGTCGGCGAGGTCCGACAGGTGCGCCGACACCACGGTGAACGGCACCACCGGTTCGTCCTCGACCGTCGCGGCCAAATCCAGCGCGGCCAGCACCAGCAGCTGGTCGCGGTACAGCGTGCGCAACCGCACCATCGCCGAGCCCGGTGCCGCCAGCGATTCGTCGACGCATGCGGTGAACTTGCCGCACAACTCGTCGTGGGTGGGGAGTCTGACGTTGCCGCGCAGGAGTTTCCAGGACTCGGCCTGGGCGATCAGGTGATCGCCCAGGGCCAGCGACGAGCCGAGCACGCCGAACAACCGACCGCGGAGCGGGCGTTCGACGAGCAGAGCGGCGTTGAGCTGATCCCATCCGGTATCGGGGTTCTCCGACAACCGGACCAAGGCGAGCAGCGCGGCGTCGGGATCCGCCGCGCGCGACAGCGACCACAGCAGGTCGACGTGGGCTTGATCGTCGTGCTCGTACCAACCCAGCTGCGCCATGCGTTCGGCCGCTTGCGGATCGACCAACCCGAGCCGGCCGACGCTGGGCAGCCTGGGGCGCTGCGTCGCGGGTTTGGTCACGACCACGACCGTAGCGCAACCGGCCGAGCTTCTCCCTGATCGGCGCCCGATACCTGCTACAGCGACAGGTAGGTACTCAATTCGTACGGCGTGACGTGGCTGCGGTAGTTGGCCCACTCCGTGCGCTTGTTACGCAGGAAAAAGTCAAATACGTGTTCCCCCAAGGTTTCCGCGACCAGCTCGGAGGACTCCATGGCGCGAAGCGCGCTGTCCAGGCTCGTCGGGAGCTCGCGGTATCCCATCGCGATGCGCTCTTCGGCGGTCAGGTCCCACACGTTGTCCTCGGCCTGCGGGCCCAGCACGTAGCCCTTCTCCACCCCGCGCAGCCCGGCGGCCAGCAGCACGGCGAAGGCCAGGTACGGGTTGCACGCGGAGTCCGGGCTGCGGACCTCGACGCGCCGCGACGACGTCTTGTGCGGCGTGTACATGGGCACCCGCACCAGCGCGGACCGGTTGGCCGCACCCCACGACGCCGCGGTGGGCGCCTCGCCGCCCCCCACCAATCGCTTATAGGAGTTGACCCATTGGTTGGTGACCGCGCTGATCTCCGAGGCGTGCTCGAGGATCCCGGCGATGAAGGACTTGCCCACATCCGAGAGTTGCAGCGGATCGTCGGGGCTGTGGAACGCGTTGACGTCACCCTCGAACAGGCTCATGTGGGTGTGCATCGCCGAGCCGGGATGCTGCCCGAACGGCTTGGGCATGAAGGTCGCGCGGGCGCCGTTCTCGATCGCGACTTCCTTAATGACGTAGCGGAACGTCATGACGTTGTCGGCCATCGACAGGGCGTCGGCGAACCGCAGGTCGATCTCCTGCTGGCCGGGCGCGCCCTCGTGGTGGCTGAACTCCACCGAGATGCCCATGAATTCCAAGGCTTCGATCGCGTGGCGCCGGAAGTTCGAGGCGGAGTCGTGGACGGCCTGGTCGAAGTAGCCGGCGTTGTCGACGGGGACCGGCGGCGTCCCGTCGTCGGGGCCCGGCTTGAGCAGGAAGAATTCGATCTCCGGGTGGACGTAGCAGGAGAAACCCAGGTCGTTGGCCTTCTGCAGCTGGCGGCGCAGCACGTGCCGCGGATCGGCCCACGACGGCGATCCGTCCGGCATCGTGATGTCGCAGAACATCCGCGCCGAGTGGTGGTGGCCGGTGGGTGAGGCCCACGGCAGCACCTGGAAGGTGGACGGGTCGGGATTGGCCACGGTGTCGGATTCGGATACCCGCGAGAAACCCTCGATCGAGGACCCGTCGAACCCGATGCCCTCCTCGAAGGCGCCTTCGAGCTCGGCAGGGGCGATGGCGACCGACTTGAGGAACCCCAGCACATCGGTAAACCACAGCCGAACGAAGCGGATGTCTCGTTCCTCGAGGGTGCGGAGGACGAATTCCTTCTGTCGATCCATACCTCGAACAGTATGCAACTGCTGTTAATTCTGTGTTACCGGATCAGTACCGCTGTGCTCTGACCTGGCGTCCCTGTCGGACGCGGAAGCTGTGTCGGCGCTTACTGCGCCGCATGCAGCGCAGGGCTCAAACGGTCCCGCTCCCTACTTGACGGCGAAGCCCGCATCGACAGGAAGCGTGACACCGTGACGTAACGGCCGGACTGCCCGCATAGGTAGATCATTGCTTCGGTCACGTCGGCGGATTCAATCATCGGGACCGGCAACAGGTTTTCCAGTGCACTGTTGCCCTCCGGATGTTCGGCCATGTGTTGTGCAACCGCATCGTTGAGAAGCATCGGAGTGGCCACCCCGCAGGGATGCACGGCATTGACGCGGATATTCATTTCCGCCAGCGTGGTCGCGTAATACCGCATGAGACCGACAACGCCGTGTTTAGCGGCGTGATAGCCGGCAAACCCGTGACTCCGCACGCTGTACTTCGGGCACATGCTGTTCAATCCGGCCGCCGAACTCGTGATGACGATTGCCCCGCCCTGGCCGTGATCTAACAGAGCGGGCAATGCCGACTCGACCGTGTAATAAACCCCGTTGAGCAGGACGTCGACCGCATCGACAAACGAGCCGATCTCATTACGCTTGTCGTCGAATGCGGGGAGGATCCCGGCGTTGGCGAGCACGAAGTCGACCCTTCCCAACTCGGCGACGCCCGCCGCGACGGCCGCCTTGAGCCGGTCGAAGTCCCGGACGTCTCCCTGTTCGGCGACGATGCGGCGACCCGTCTTTTCGACCAGGTTGACGGTTTCGTCGAGGTCCTCGCGTGCGGCCATCGGGTAAGCGACGCTGTCGATCTGATCGCACAAGTCAAAGGCGATGATGTCAGCGCCTTGTTCGGCGAAACGAACCGCGTGCGAGCGACCTTGCCCCCGCGCCGCCCCGGTGATGAACGCAACCTTGCCTTCGAACTGCAACGTCATGACGGCTTCCGTTCGCTTGGTGTCGAGCCGCTCTTGCGGAACCAACCGAGTATCCGTCCTTCAGCAGACAGCAGAAGGTCGAATTGGCTACTTATCCGACAGTCCGCCGAAGACGGTGCTCCCGCCGCGACGGCGTGACCTGACGACGGGAGCTCCGGCGCGCGCAACTAGGCGTTCATCCTTCTCGCGCGCCGCACGATTCCCGTGGGTGGAATTCGCCAGGTGCGCTTGCCTGTTCGGGCCATCCGCCGGCGCGTTGCCGCGACGCTTCCCGCATGAGCTGTAAATAGTTTCGTCGCATCGTCGTGTCCAGAGCCCACTTCAGCTGTCCCACGTGAAGCCAAAACCACTCCTTGAGGTCGCGCGATCTTCCCAAAACACATCCCCTAAATCCATCTCGAACCGTCCTGAAAGCGTCCGTAAGTATTCGAAGCCCTGGGGCGATGCGATGTAACGGAATTGCGCCCCGGGCCGGACACGCCCTTTAGACCACGAGCGCGCGTGTGCGGGAGTTCAATCGGATCAGCGATTGAGTCGGGTTATTCCGAAAGAGTAGTGAAGCGCCGGCACGGCTGTCCGGTTGCTTCAAAAGCATCGACGGCTTCGCCCGCACTTCCTACGGGCGCTCCTCAATCACGCACTGCACGATCCCGTTGGCAAGCTGGGGGTTGAATCCCTTGTGCGAAACTCTCTGGGCTTCAGCAGCCGGTGTGACACCAGAATTGAGGTCTTGCTCGATTTCGCCGATGAGCTGCAAGTTGTTAGGGTCGGCTTCCCCGACCGGTTCCGTAATCTTCCCCACGCAGCGGCGGTAACCGCTGAAATCAGCGTGAGCAGACGCGCCCATCAGCACAGCTGGGGCGATCAACAAAACGGCGACGGCTAGCCAGGCCGCGACAGCGAGATAGATGAATCGCATGGTCAGCGGGATACCCAGCTCCGACCACGCATAACCAGCAAACGATTCGGCGCCGTTCGCGCGTCCGGCGCTGGTCAGGGCTGGCAATTGTAGGAGCTCGGCGGCGGCGTGCCGGCGACGAAATACCGGACGACGGCGGTGTCCACGCATTGATGGCCGTTGAACACCGCGGTGTGTTGCGTGCCGTCGTAGGTGATCAACGGGCCGCCGAGCTGGTGGGCAAGGTTCACGCCGGCCTGATACGGCGTGGCCGGGTCGTGGGTGGTGGAGACGACGACGACTTTGCCGGCCGCCGTCGGCGGCGCCGCGTGCGGCGCCGACGTCGCCGGAACCGGCCACAGCGCGCATACATCGCGGGGAGCGTTACCGGTGAACTGCCCGTAGCTGAGGAACGGCGCGGCCTGGCGGATGCGCTGATCGGCACTCACCCAGCTGGCCTGGTCGGTCGGGTTCGGCGCGTCGACGCAGCGGATCGCGTTGAACGCGTCCTGGTCGTTGGAGTAGTGCCCATCCTTGTCGCGCCCGTCGTAGTCGTCGGCGAGCAGCAGCAGGTCGCCCGCGTCGGTCCCGCGCGCCAGGCCGAGCAGGCCGCTGGTCAAGTATTTCCAGTGGGCCGGCGTGTACAGGGCGTTGATGGTGCCGGTGGTGGCGTCGGCATAGCTCAGGCCGCGCGGGTCTGCGGTGTGACCCGGCTTGGTCACCAGCGGGTTGACCAGCGCGTGGTATCGGTTGACGAATTGGGCCGGGTCGGTGCCCAGCGGGCAGCCCGCCGAGCGCGCGCAGTCGGTGGCGTAGTCGTTGAAAGCGGTTTGGAACCCGGCCATTTGGTTGACGTTCTCGTCGATCGGCCCGACGGTCGGGTCGATGGCGCCGTCGAGCACCATCGTGCGCACGTGGTGGCCGAACTTCTCCAGGTAGGCGGTGCCGAGCTCGGTGCCGTAGCTGTAGCCCAGGTAGTTGATCTGGTCGTCGCCCAGCGCTTGGCGGACGGCGTCCATGTCGCGGGCGACCGAGGCGGTGCCGGCGTTGGCCAAAAACGGCGTGCCCATCCGGTTGACGCATTGCTGGGCCAGCTGCCGGTACAGCTGCTCGATGTGCGCCACCCCGCCCGGGCTGTAGTCGACCATCGGCTCACGCCGGTACGCGTCGAACTCGGCGTCGGTGCGGCACCGCAGCGCCGGGGTCGAATGGCCCACGCCACGCGGGTCGAACCCGACCAGGTCGAAATTGCGCCTGATCGGAGAGTCCTCCAGTTCCGGGGCCATCGAGGAAACCATGTCGACCGCCGAGCCGCCGGGACCGCCAGGATTGACCAGAAGGGATCCGATCCGTTGTCCCGTCGCGGGTATCCGGATCACCGCCAGCTTGGCCTGCGCGCCTGCGGGGTTGTTGTAGTCGATGGGTACCGAAACGGTGGTGCACTGGGCGGTGGGGATATCGCTTGTGTCACCGACGAATTGGCCGCAGCTCCCCCACCCCTGCGGCACCGCGGCCGACGGCGGATTCGGGCCGGGCGTCTGCCCCGCACCCGGTTCCGGCGTGGCACCTGCCTGGGGCGGCGCGACGACGCAGGAACCACCGAGGATCAGCAAGGAGAACAGCGCCGAGCTCGAGGATCTCAGGCGCGACATGGCTGTCATCGTTGCAGCCCTGGGTACCCGTCACAGCGCGAAACGGTTACGCATTGGTCTCAGCTGTCGCCCCGCCAAGGGTGCAACCAGGGGCGGAGAATCGGCCAAAGTCTCGCCGCGAGTTCACGTTCGGCGCCGCCGCGTCGCTGGGTCGTCTAGCACTTGGCGCCGTTGGGCGGAATGGAGCCGCCGACCAGATATGCCGTCACGTAGTTGTCGATGCAGCCGTCGCCCTGGAAGACGACGGTGTGCTGGGTGCCGTCGTAGGTGAGCAGCGAGCTGCGCAGCTCGTTGGCCAGATCGACCCCGGCCTTGTACGGGGTGGCCGGGTCGTGCGTCGTGGACACCACCACCGTGGGCGCCAGGCCGGGCGCGGAAATGGTGTGCGGCTTGCTGGTTGGCGGCACGGGCCAGAACGCGCAGGTGCCCAGCGGCGCGTTGCCGGTGAACTGCCCGTAGCTCATGAACGGTGCGACCTCGCGGGAGCGGCGGTCTTCGTCAACCACTTTGGCGCGGTCGGTGATCGGCGGCTGGTCGACGCAGTTGACCGCCACCCGCGCGTCGGTGGCGTTGCTGTAATGGCCGTGCGAGTCGCGGCGCATGTACATGTCGGCCAGCGCGAGCAGGGTGTCGCCGTGGTGGTCGGCGAGTTCGGAGAGACCATCGGTCAGGTGATGCCACAGATTCGGTGAGTACAGCGCCATGATGGTGCCGATGATCGCATCGCTGTAGCCCAGACCGCGCGGGTCGTTCGTCGGGACGGGCCGGCCGACCATCAGGTTGTTCGGGTCGACCAACGGGTCGACCAGGCTGTGGTAGACGTCCACCGCCTTGGCCGGGTCGGTGCCCAGCGGGCAGGTCGGCTGCTTCGCGCAGTCGGCGGCGTAGTTGTCGAATGCGTCCTGGAATCCCTTGGCCTGACGGAGGTCGGCTTCGATCTGATCGGCGTTGGGGTCCACGGCTCCGTCCAGAATCATCGCCCGCACGTTGTGCGGGAAGGCCTCGGCGTACGCGGAGCCGATCCGGGTGCCGTAGGAGTAGCCGAGGTAGGTGAGCTTCTCGTCACCGAGGGCGGCGCGGATGGCGTCGAGATCCCGTGCGACGTTGACGGTCCCGACATTGGCCAAAAAGTCCTTGCCCATCTTGTCGATGCAGCGGCCGACGAACTGTTTGGTTTCGTCCTCCATGTGGGCGACGCCCGCGGGGCTGTAGTCGACGTTGGGCTCCGTGCGCAGCCGATCGTTGTCGGCGTCGGAGTTGCACCAGACCGCCGGCCTCGACGATCCCACTCCGCGGGGGTCGAAGCCGACGAGGTCGAATCGTTCGCGGACCTTCTTGGGCAAGGACTGGACGACGCCCAGCGCCGCCTCGATGCCGGACTCGCCCGGCCCGCCGGGGTTGATCACCAGCGAGCCGATCTTGTCTCCGGTTGCGGGGAAACGAATCATGGCGAGCGTCGCCACGTCGCCGTCGAGGTGGTCGTAGTCGACCGGCACGGCCAGTTTGCCGCACAACGCGCCGGCCGGAAGTTTGACCTTGGGGTTCGCCGTGCGGCATGGCGTCCACTCCACCGCCTGCCCCAGCTTCGGCCCAGACATGACGGCGCGTCCCACCACGACACGGACACAGCCCGCCAGCAACAGCGCGACGGCAGCCATCGATGTCCAGATCAGCAGCGTGCGCGCGATATCGCCGCGACGAGACAGGCCCATGCCAACCTATGCTGCCAGAGGGAACCTGAGATCATGATTAGCGGCACCGCCTCCCGCTACCCCGCTAACGCGAGCAACTCCTCCATCCCCACCGCGAACTCGTCGGCCATCTCCCACAGGTCCGGCAGCAGGTCCGGGCAGGCAACCAGGCCGATGTCGAGTTTGCCCTGCAGCGACATTGCCGTGATGTTGAGTCCCGAGCCGTGAAATATCGGCCCCAACGGATACATCGATTTGACCTCGCAGCCCAGCATGTACAGCGGAACCTGCGGACCCGGCACGTTGGAGACCACCAAATTGTGCACCGGCATGCTGTCGGTAAATGGTGTTCTGGCATTGAGCATGGTGCACCTTGGTCATCACCGCCCGCCGCCCCCGACACCATCCGAGCGGTGGCAATCCGTGCCGGCCACGCCCTCGATGACCCACATCTCCCAGAGCGGCCGGCCACGGTCCAACGGTCTCTCGGCGATGTGGCCGCAGATCTCGGAGAGCTCGGCCCGCCCTCCCGGCGCGGGGACCGCGATGCGGTGCAGATGGCGGTCGATGTTGAATCTCTCGTCGTCCACCCAGACCGGGTGGTCGAGATTCAGCGGACTGTTGGCGAGCTTTTCGCGGAACGTCGGGATCGCCTTGATGCGCGCCGCAAGGGCGTCGCGCAGCCGGTCGAACGTGTAGCCACCCGGCACCGTCGAGGTATCCAGTTCGATGATCGAACACACATGCATGGGCTGTGACGACGTCTCCAGGTACAGGAAGCTGGCGTCCAGTCCACTCAGCCGCTGCATGCGCGCATGGTATGTCTCACACCGCCGCGGCGGTGCAACTGCGCAAAAGAAATGGCAGAATCGAGAAGTCAACCGAACCCGGGGACCCTGAGCGGCCACGAGGATCGAACCGACCACCATTAGGGACAATGATGTCTGAGCACAACGTTTACGGTGCCAACTCGTCGGCGCAGCCCGAAAAGGCGAGGCCCAAGATTCGCACCCACCACCTGCAGAAGATGAAGGCCGAAGGCCACAAGTGGGCCATGCTCACCGCCTATGACTATTCGACAGCCCGCATTTTCGACGACGCCGGCATCCCGGTCCTGCTGGTCGGCGATTCGGCGGCCAACGTGGTGTACGGCTACGACACCACCGTGCCCGTCTCGATCGACGAGTTGATTCCGCTGGTGCGGGGCGTGGTGCGGGGTGCCCCGCACGCGCTCGTCGTCGCCGACCTGCCGTTCGGTAGCTACGAGGCCGGGCCGGCCGCGGCGCTGGCCGCCGCCATCCGCTTCATGAAGGAGGGCGGCGCGCACGCGGTCAAGCTCGAGGGCGGCGAGCGGGTGGCCGAGCAGATCGCCTGTCTGACCGCCGCCGGCATCCCGGTGATGGCGCACATCGGGTTCACCCCGCAAAGCGTCAACAGCCTGGGCGGGTTCCGGGTGCAGGGCCGCGGCGACGCGGCGGAGCAGACGGTGCACGACGCGATCGCGGTCGCCGAGGCCGGCGCGTTCTCCGTCGTCATGGAGATGGTGCCGGCCGAGTTGGCCACCCAGATCACCGGCAAGCTGACCATCCCGACCATCGGGATCGGAGCCGGACCGAACTGCGACGGCCAGGTCCTGGTTTGGCAGGACATGGCCGGTATGAGCACCGGCAAGGCCGCCCGCTTCGTCAAGCGGTTCGCGGACATCGGCGACGAGCTGCGCCGGGCGGCGACGCAATACGCGGACGAGGTTGCCAGCGGGGCGTTCCCCGCCGACGAACACTGCTTCTGATCGCCCGAAGGATCCACGCCGACCGGCGGCGCTCGTTTGCGCGCCCACGTCGCCCGTCTGAGGTTCGGGCCTGGTTGACCGCGATTTTGCCGTCGCCGCCAAACCGCTGAAAAGCGTTGCGGTACATGGATGTACGATGGCTCGGGGGGCAATCCGAACTCTGACGAGCAGGGGTGGACCACATCGACCGGGGTAACCGCGGTGACTTCGTGCGCCGGCGAATGGTGCTGACGTTGCCGCTGCTGGTGGCAGGAGGCGTGGCTTTGGCCCAGACACCGCGCGCGTCCGCCGAACCGCCTCGCACCTCGCCGCAAGCAAGCAAATGGTCACCCGAGCGCGCCAACCGCTGGTATCAGGCGCAAGGCTGGCCGGTCGGCGCGAACTACATCACCTCGAATGCCATCAACCAGCTGGAGATGTTCCAGCGCGAAACCTTCGACCCGGCGCGCATCCACACCGAACTGGGTTGGGCACGCGCCAATGGGTTCAATGCGATACGGGTCTTCCTGCACGACCAGCTCTGGGCGCAGGACTACCGCGGGTTTCAGGGCCGTCTCGCCCGGTTCGTTGACATCGCCGCCCGCCACGGCATCAAACCGCTGTTCGTCTTGTTCGATTCGTGCTGGGATCCGTTCCCCCAGGCGGGTCCACAGCGCGCGCCGCGGCCGGGCATCCACAACTCCGGCTGGGTGCAGAGCCCGGGGGCGGCACGCCTGGACGATCGCGGCTACCTGCGCACCATGCGCGGCTACGTCACCGGAGTTTTGACGCAGTTCCGCAACGACGACCGCATCCTAGGCTGGGACCTGTGGAATGAGCCCGACAACCCGGCGGACGCCTACGCCTCGGTCGAGCGCAAAGACAAGGTGGACCTGGTCGCCCAGCTGCTGCCCCAGGTGTTCGAGTGGGCGCGGCTGGTCGATCCCTGCCAGCCGTTGACCAGTGGCGTCTGGCACGGCGAGTGGGCCGACCCGGGACGCCGCAGCGTCATCAATGGCATCCAGCTCGACAACTCCGACGTCATCACGTTCCACTCCTATGCCGAGCCGGCGGAGTTCGAGAGACGCATCGCCGAGCTCGTCCCGCTTGGCCGCCCGATCCTGTGCACCGAGTACATGGCCCGCCCACTGGGCAGCACGGTGCAAGGCAGCCTGCCGATCGCAAAGCGTGCAGGAGTCGGCGCGTTCAACTGGGGCCTCGTCGCAGGGAAGACACAGACCTTCTTCCCCTGGGATTCCTGGGACCACCCAAACCCGGACCCGGCGATGCCACAGGAGTGGTTTCACGACCTGCTCGGCCCCGACGGACGCCCATTTCGCGACACCGAGATCCAGACGATTCTGGAGTTGAGCGACCTGGCGCTGCACCTGCAGCAGCCGCCCCCACCGCCCGGCTGATTGCGACCCGTCGCGGCTGCCGTTGCGGCAGGGCGCTTCACACACCGGCCGATCCGCGGCGGGAGCGTCGCTTCGGTATGGCAGGCTATGGGTGCTCATTTCCCACCGTCCACCATGTTCACGGCCGCGGTGACGCGCCCGCAACGGAGCCGAGGAAGATGCCTGCAAAAGCGCCGCCGCCCTCGCGTCATCTCGAGGTCGAGCGCAAGTTCGACGTGGTCGAATCCACCATGTCACCCTCGTTCGACGGGATCGCCGCGGTTGCCCACGTGGAAAAGTCACCCACGCAAACCCTGGACGCGACGTATTTCGACACCCCCATACACGATTTGGCGCGCAACAAGATCACCCTGCGGCGCCGTACCGGTGGATCCGACGCGGGATGGCATCTCAAGCTGCCGGCCGGTCCGGACTCCCGAACCGAGGTCCGCCTGCCGCTGGATGCCTCGGGCGGAAACGATTCCGTGCCCGGCGAGCTGACCGATGTGGTGCTCGCGATTGTCCGCGACCGCCCACTGCAGCCGGTCGCGCGCATCACCACGCGGCGCGAGAGCCAGGTGTTGTACGACGCCGCGGGCACCGCGCTGGCCGAATTCAGCAACGACCACGTCACCGCGTGGTCGACCCGCGGATCCGACGACGCCGACGCGCCGCCGGCCGAACAGGAATGGCGCGAGTGGGAATTGGAGCTCCTCGAAGCGAGTGGGCTTGCCAACGGAACAGCCGGCGTCGAGCTGCTGAACCGGTTGGGCAACCGGCTGTTAGACGCCGGCGCCGTACCGGCGGGTCACGGCTCCAAGCTGGCGCGGGTGCTCGGTGCCGTGCCACCGAACGGCGCCCAGCCTTCCGACGATCCGCTGCAGCGCGCGATCGCCGAGCAGATTCGCGAGCTCGTGGTGTGGGACCGCGCCGTGCGCGCCGACGCCTACGACTCCATTCACCAGATGCGAGTGACCACCCGCAAGCTGCGCAGCCTGCTGCGCGACTACCAAGAGTCGTTCGGGCTGCCCGACGACGGGTGGGTCCTGGACGAGCTGCGGGAGCTCGCCGGCATTTTGGGTGTGGCCCGCGACGCCGAGGTACTCGCCGAGCGATACGAGCGCGATTTGGACGCGCTCGCACCGGAATTGGTGCGGGGACCGGTGCGCGAGCGCCTGGTCGGGGGTGCCCAGCGGCGCTACCAGATCGGACTGCGCCGGTCACTGATCGCCATGCGGTCACAGCGATACTTCCGCCTGCTGGACTCCCTCGACCTGATTGCGGCCGAAACGCCGGGCGCCGCCATGGTCGAGGAACCGGCGCCGGTGACCATCGAGGCTGCTTACAAGAAGGTCCGCAAGGCCCAGAAGGCCGCCGCCGAAGTCGACCGCGAACACCCCGACGACCAACACCAACGCGACGAGGCGATCCATCGAATCCGCAAGCGCGCCAAACGACTTCGCTACACCGCCTCCGCCACCGGTGCGGCCGGGGTGTCCGAACAGGCCAAGGCGGTCCAGTCGCTGCTCGGTGACCATCAAGACAGCGTCGTCAGCCGCGAACACCTGAGACAGGAGGCCGACGCCGCGCACGCCGCTGGCGAGGACACCTTCACCTACGGGATGCTGTATCAGCGCGAAGCCGACCTGGCCGACCGATGCCGCGACGAACTCGACGACACCTTACGCAAACTCGCCAAAGCGGTCCGCAAAGCCGGTCATTAGAAAAGGCGGACGAGTTGGCCTGTAAGCCGGATTCTGTTCCCCGCCGCCGCGCATAAGCAACGGCAGCGGGGCGGCGACCATCCATCTGGACACACCGTCACCGGGTGCCTCGAGCGGCCTACCCGCAGGCTCGGGCGAGCAACCCTCGAACGCCTGCGCGGCCGCACCTTCCGGTGCGGCCTTCTTGGCCTTGCTTCGGGTGGGGTTTGCCTAGCCACCCCGGTCACCCGGGATGCTGGTGCGCTCTTACCGCACCGTTTCACCCTTACCACCGCGGGGGTGGCGGTCTGTTTTCTGTGGCACTTTCCCGCGAGTCACCTCGGATTGCCGTTAGCAATCACCCTGCTCTGTGAAGTCCGGACTTTCCTCGAACCGCTTGCGACGGTCCGCGGCCGCCCGGCCAACTCGTCCGCGACGAACCACGGTACTACCTGCGGCATGCGGGGGCCAGCAACTCCGGAGCGCGGCTCTATCGTGGAGTCGATGGACCGATGGGGAAAGCGGGTCGGCAGCGGCGATTGGGACGCCATCGCCACCGCGGTCGACGAGTACGGTGGCGCGCTGCTGCCGCGGTTGGTCACGGCCGCCGAAGCGGCCCGACTGCGCAAGCTCTACGCTGACGACGGCCTGTTCCGGTCGACCATCGACATGGCGCCCAAACGCTATGGCGCCGGGCAATACCGCTACTTCCACGCGCCCTATCCCGAACCGATCGAACAGCTCAAGCAGGCCCTCTATCCCCGGTTGCTGCCGATAGCGCGTGACTGGTGGGGCAAGC
This sequence comes from Mycobacterium sp. NGS58, assembly GCF_059812385.1. Lineage (NCBI taxonomy): Bacteria > Bacillati > Actinomycetota > Actinomycetes > Mycobacteriales > Mycobacteriaceae > Mycobacterium > Mycobacterium sp. NGS58. The sequence continues at coordinate 71,221 of NZ_JCALCO010000024.1, forward strand.
TGGGCCGCGACACACCCTGGCCGGACAGCCTCGACGAATGGCTGGCGACCTGTCACGCCGCAGGCCAGGACAGGTCGACTGCCCTGATGCTGAAGTACGGTGCAGGCGACTGGAATGCCTTACATCGGGACCTGTACGGCGAGTTGATTTTCCCGCTGCAGGTGGTAATCAATTTGAGCGACCCCGAAGCCGACTACACCGGCGGAGAGTTCCTGCTCGTCGAACAACGGCTGCGAGCCCAATCCCGGGGCATGGCAACGCAACTGCCGCAGGGACACGGCTACGTCTTCACCACGCGGGAACGGCCGGTACGGTCGGTCCGGGGTTGGTCCGCCGCGCCGGTGCGCCACGGCGTCTCGGTCGTTCGCTCCGGCGAGCGTTACGCCATGGGGCTGATCTTTCACGACGCGGCCTAGGCGGGGCTATGCAGATATTGCGCGGACACCAGGTCGTAGGTTCCTTCGGGAAAGCATCGATGCGGTTGAGCATGTTGCGCGCTGGATGTATGCCGGTGGAGGCGATCATGATCTTCGGAGCGCACGGCGAGAGGCTTCACCTGCACAATTGATCCGGGTTCGACCATTGCCCAATAGCCGGGTCGGTGCCAGGCTGACCCCATGACAGAAGCCGAAAGTTTCGTCGACCAGACTCGGACGGGACTCGCGGAGCCGCAACCGATGTACAAGGTGCTGCGCGAAACCAGCCCGGTGTTCCGGTCACCCCAGGCGGTCGTTCTCAGCCGCCTGGCCGACATCGAGATGGCGCTCAAACACACCGAGCTGTTCTCGTCGAACATGGACGCGGTCGACCTGGGCAACGTGCGGCCGCTGATCCCGCTTCAAATCGACCCGCCCGAGCACGCGAAGTACCGGCGCATCCTCGATCCCCTCTTCACTCCCCGGGAGATGGCCCGACGCGAACCCCGCGTTACCGAACTGGTCAACGAGATGATCGATCGCTTCGCCGACCGGGGCGAGTGCGACTTCCACACCGAGTTCGCGGTGCCGCTGCCCTGCACCGTCTTTCTGCAGCTGCTCGGCCTGCCGCTGGACGACCTCGACCGATTCCTGTTGTGGAAGGACGGCGTGATCCGCCCCGAGGGCGACTCGGGTTTCGACCGCCGCCACGAGAGCTCCGCGGGCGTGGCCCAACAGATCTACGAATATTTCGACCGCGCCATCGACGACCACATCGCCAGCCCCCGCGATGACGTGCTGTCCGCGATGATCGCGGCGAACTTCAAAGACGATGCCGGCCAACCGCTGTCGCGCAACGAGCTGCTCGACATCTGCTTCCTGTTCCTGATCGCCGGACTGGACACCGTCACCGACTCGCTCGACTGTTTCTTCGTGTACCTCGCGCGTCACCCCGATCACCGTCGTCAGCTTGTCGAGCAGCCCGACGTCCTGCCCGGTGCCGTCGAGGAGCTGTTGCGTTGGGAGACACCGGTGCCCGGCGTCGCTCGGGTCGCCATCCAGGACGTCGAGGTGGGTGGGTGTCCGATCAGCAAGGGCGAGCGAGTCAGCCCGTTGCTGGGCGCGGCCAACACCGACCCGGCCGAGTTTCCCGACCCGGAGCTGGTTGACTTCACCCGCAACCCCAACCGGCATCGGGCGTTCGGCGGTGGGCCGCACCGTTGCCTCGGCTCGCACCTGGCCCGCATGGAGCTGCGGGTGGCACTGCGCGAATTCCACCGGCGCATACCGGATTACGAGATAAAGCCCGGTGCCGAGTTGTCCTACACCGCCGCGCTGCGCTCAGTGGAGTCGCTGCCGCTGGTCTTTCCGGTGTCATGACCCGCGTCGCCGTCGACCCTGACCTGTGCACCGGCCACGGGCGCTGCTACTCCCTGGCGCCCGACGTCTTCGACGCCGACGAAGTCGGCCACTGCGTGGTCCGCGTTGACGAGGTCTCCGGCGACCTCGAGGCGCAGGCCGTAACCGCCGAGCGAAACTGCCCGGAACGCGCCATCGCCCTGGCTCGTTGACCGGCCGACGACGCCAAACATGGGCTACCGAATCGCGCTAGAACCCGCGGCAGCGGGGTAACCCCCGGGTATGGCCATGAACGTCGCTCACAAGCTGATCAGTTCACATCTGGAGTCCGGGGAGATGTCCCCGGGAGAAGAGATCGCGATCCGCATCGATCAGACGCTGACCCAGGATGCGACCGGCACTCTCGTGATGCAGGAACTCGAGGCGCTCGGGCTGGACCGCGCCCGCACCGAGGTGAGCGTGCAGTATGTCGACCACAACCTGCTGCAGGGCGACGAGAAGAACGCCGAGGATCACGAGTACCTGCGCACCGCCGCGCAACGCTTCGGGCTGTGGTTCTCCAAACCGGGCAACGGGGTCTCGCACCCGACCCACATGCAGCGCTTCGGCATCCCCGGCAAGACGATGGTGGGCTCCGACTCCCACACCCCGGCGGCCGGATCGCTGGGCATGCTCGCGATCGGTGTCGGCGGTCTCGAGGTTGCGCTCGCGATAACCGGGCGGCCACTGCACATCCGGATGCCCGAGGTATGGGGTGTGCGGCTCGACGGTGAGCTGCCCCAGTGGTGTTCGGCCAAAGATGTGATCCTCGAGATGTTGCGCCGCCACGACGTCAAGGGCGGGGTGAACCGAATCATCGAGTATCACGGTCCCGGCGTCGCGACGCTGACGGCGATGGACCGCCACGTCATCGCCAACATGGGAGCCGAACTCGGGGCCACGACGACGGTGTTTCCCAGCGACGAAGCCGTTCGCGAATTCCTGCGCGCCGAGGGACGCGAGGACGACTGGACAGAGTTGCTGGCCGACGACGACGCGGGTTACGACGTCGAGGACACCATCGACTTGTCGGAGATCGAGCCGCTGATCGCCAAACCGTCGTCGCCGGGCAACGTGGTACCGGTTCGCGAGGTGGCCGGCGAGGAGATCGCCCAGACGGTGATCGGTTCCAGTGCCAACCCAGGGCTGCGCGATTTCGCGATCGCGGCCGCCATGGTGGCGGGACGCCAGACGGCCCCGCAGGTCAGCTTCGACATCAACCCGACGTCACGCGAGATCTTGGCCGACCTGACCAAGATGGGCGCGACGCTGGATCTGGTGGTGGCCGGTGCGCGCATCCACCAGGCGGGCTGCATGGGGTGCATCGGCATGGGTCAGGCCCCGGCGGTCGGTCGCAACTCGCTGCGCACGATGCCCCGCAACTTTCCCGGCCGGTCTGGCACCAAGGAGGACGCGGTCTGGCTGTGCTCGCCCGAGACGGCCGCGGCGTCCGCGCTGACCGGAGTGATCACCGATCCGCGCGACTGGGCCAAAGAGGAGCAGATGGAGTACCCGAAACTCGATCTGCCCGAACGCAATTCCGTCAACACCGCAATGCTGGTGCCTCCGCTCGACACCGAGGAGGCACAACGCGTCGAACCCGTGAAGGGGCCGAACATCTCCAGCCTGCCCGAGTTGTCGCCGCTGCCCGACGAACTCGAGGCGCCGGTGCTGCTCAAGGTCGGCGACAACGTCTCCACCGACGAAATCTCGCCGGCCGGCGTGCAAGCCCTTCCGCTTCGGTCCAACATCCCGAAGCTCGCGATGTTCAGCTTCACCCGGATCGACGAGTCCTACCCCGAGCGGGCTCAACAGGCCGGCGACAGCGGGCACGTCATCATTGCCGGCGAGAACTACGGCCAGGGCTCCTCGCGCGAGCATGCCGCGATCGCACCGCGCTACCTCGGTTTGCGCGTGGTCATCGCCAAGTCCTTCGCGCGCATCCACTGGCAAAACCTAGCCAACTATGGAATTTTGGCGCTCGAGTTCGAAAACCCCGACGACTACGACTCGATCGACCAAGACGACAAGCTCCGCTTCCAGAATTTGAATGCGATCGGCAAAGAGGACGTCTTGCAGGTCGAGAATGCCGGCAAGGACTCGTCATTCGCGGTGCGGCATCGACTCTCGCCGCGACAAGTCAAGGATGTGTTGGCCGGCGGCCTGATTCCGCGACTCAACCAAGAGCAGGAGTGACGGTCACAGATACGCCGTCTGGTTGACGAGCCGCACCGAAGACGCTCCGTCGGAATAGAACTCGGCGATGCTCAACGATGCCAGGTCGAGATGCAGGCGGTACAGGATGCCGGGGCCGGCGTCCAGCGCCTCGCGCAGCAGCATCTTGATGGGTGTCACGTGCGACACCACCAGTACCGTCGTGCCCTGATGCGCGGCGACGATCCGGTCACGAACACTCGACACGCGGTCGGCCACCGCATCGAAGCTCTCCCCGCCCGGCGGTGCGGTGCTGGTGTCGCGCAGCCAGCGACCGTGCAGCTCGGCATCACGCTCGGCGGCCTCGGCGAACGTCAGCCCCTCCCACGAGCCGAAATCCGTCTCGATCAAGTCGTCATCGACGGTCACGTCCAGGCCCAGCGCCTTGGCCGCCGCCGCCGCCGTGTCATAGGCCCGTTGCAGCGGCGAGGCGAACACCGCCGAAATCCCGCCGCGCTGCGCCAGATAGCGCGCCGCCGCGTCGGCCTGCCGCCGCCCCAGCTCGGTGAGCGCCGGGTTGCCGCGGCCCGAGTAGCGGCGCTGGACCGACAAATCGGTCTGGCCGTGTCGCAGCAACAGCAGGCGGGTCGGGGTGCCGCGCGCGCCGGTCCAGCCGGGCGCCGACGGGGACGGGACAGTCGCGGACCCGGGCGGTTGGGGCTTTTCCACCCGGTCCGATTTTTCGGTCGCCTCGGGCTTTTCGGCCGCGCCAACCTCGGCCGCGGCGTCCATCGCCTCGTTGGCCAACCGATCGGCGTGCGCGTTGCGCTCCCGCGGGATCCAGGAGTAGCTGATCTTGGCGAACCGCCCGGCCCGGTTCCGGGCTTGGGCGTGCAGCTCGATCAGGTCGGGGTGCTTGACTTTCCACCGGCCGGACATCTGCTCCACCAGCAGCTTGGAATCCAGGTACACCGCGGCCTCGGTGGCACCCAGATTCAGTGCGTCGTCCAAACCGGCTATCAGACCCCGGTATTCGGCAACGTTGTTGGTTGCCCGGCCGATCGCCTGCTTGGCCTCCGCCAGCACGGTCCCGCGGTCCGCCGTCCATACCACCGCGCCGTATCCGGCGGGTCCGGGATTACCGCGTGACCCACCGTCGGCCTCGATGACGACCTTCACTGATCGAAACCCTTGACCCGCAACAGGATCGCGCCGCATTCGGGGCAGCGCACCACGTCGTCTTCGGCGGCCGCCGAGATGCGGGACAGCTCGCCGCGGTCGATCTCGAGCCGGCAGGCCCCGCACCGGCGGCCCATCAGCTGCCCGGCGCCCGCGCCTCCCCCGGCGCGCTGGCGTTCGTACAGCGCGGCCAGCGCCGGATCCAGCTCAGCGCTCAGCGAGTCACGCCGCGAGGACTGAAGCTCGCGGGCCTGGCTGATCTCGGCGACGGCGGCGTCGAGAGCCTCGCGCGCGCCGGCCATCTCGGCCTCCAGTGACGTGAGCGTCTGCTGCTCGCTGTCCAGCTCAGATTGCAGCTCCTCGCGACGTTCCATCACATCCAGCAGCGAGTCCTCCAGGTTGGTTTGACGGCGCTGCAGGGTCTCCAGCTCGTGCTGAAGATCCGACAGTTGCTTGGCGTCGGTCGCCCCCGACTGCAGCAGCGAGCGGTCGCGGTCTTCGCGCTGGCGCACCGCCTCGATCTCGGCCTCGAGCCGCGAGGCGTGGGCGTCGACGTCTTCCACAGCGATGCGCAACGTGGCCAGCCGGTCGCTCGCCGCCTCTAACTCCCCCTGCAACCGTTCGCAGGCCTGTTGTTCCGGCAGATGCGTGGCACGGTGGGTGATCCGGGACAGCTCGGCATCCAATTTCGACAATTCCAGCAGCGAACGCTGCTGCGCCACCTCGGCTTTCATGACCCGTCACCCCCGGACTCGTTGCCAACCTGCTCGACATTCCACGGGTCGGTGCGAATCGAGCTCACCCGCACCGGGAGCTCCGCACCGAAACGCGACCGCAGCAAGCCAGCGGCCTGTTCACACCAAGGGAATTCACTAGCCCAATGTGCCACATCGATCAGAGCGACATCGGAAGCGCGGCGATGTTCGTCGGCCGGGTGGTGCCGCAGGTCGGCCGTGACATAGGCCTGGACGCCGGCACCGGCCGCCTCGGCCAGCAGCGAATCCCCGGCGCCGCCGCAGACTGCGACCCGCGACACCGCCGCGTCGGGATCCCCCGCCGCCCGCACTCCCCACGATGTCCGCGGCAACGCCGCGCTGACGCGGGAGACGAACTCGCGCAGCGGTTCCGGGCGTGCCAGTGTCCCGACGCGGCCCAGGCCGGCGCCGCTGGGCGGCGCCACCAGCGCGAAAATGTCGAAGGCGGGCTCCTCGTACGGGTGGGCGGCGCGCATGGCCGCGAGTACCGCCGCCCGGGATCGCGCGGGCGCGACGACCTCGAACCGGTCCTCGGCCACCCGCTCGACATTCCCGACGCTGCCCACCGCGGGCGAGGCCCCGTCGTGCGGCAGGAACTGCCCGATGCCGCTGACGGTCCAGCTGCAGTGCGAGTAATCGCCGATATGGCCGGCCCCGGCCGCAAACACCGCCTCCCGCACCGCTTCCGCGTTCTCGACGGGCACGTACACGACCCACTTGTCCAGGTCGGGCGCGCCCGATGCCGGCTCGAGCACGGCCTCGACGTCAAGGCCCAGGGCCGCGGCCAACGCATCGGAGACGCCCGGGCAGGCCGAGTCGGCATTCGTGTGTGCGGTGAACAGGGAACGCCCGGTCTGGATCAACCGATGCACCAGCGCACCCTTCGGGGTGCTGGCCGCCACGGTGTCCACCCCGCGCAACAGCAACGGATGATGGGCCAGCAGCAGGCTCGCGTGAGGAACTTCGTCGACGACCGCCGGCGTCGCGTCGACCGCGACGGTCACCGAGCCCACCTCATCATCCGGGTCACCGCACACCAGGCCCACCGAATCCCACGATTCGGCAAGCCGCGGCGGATAGGCCTCGTCGAGCACCGCGATGACCTCGGCCAGCTTCACGCTCACCGCCGCCCCCCAGGGTGTCCCGTCACTTCCGAGATGGCCTGCGCCAGCTGCGGCCACTCACTACGCACCGCCGCCCGCAGGTACCGCTCGTCCAAGCCGACGAACGTATCACACCGCCGAACGGCAATTCCCTTGTCATGCAGACTTTTTCGAAGGCGGACCGCGTCCGGCGTGCGAAACAGCACGAACGGAGCCCGGCCGTCGATCACCTCGGCGCCCACCGACGCCAGACCGGCCACCATCTCGGCGCGCAGCCGCGTCAACCGCGTCGCGCCGGCCGCCGCGTCGGCGACGGCCCGCCGACCGCAACACTGCGCAATGGCCGTCAGTTGCAGCGTCCCGACCGGCCAGTGCGCCCGCTGCGAACCCAGCCGTGCCAACACCTCCGGAGAAGCCAGCGCGTAGCCCACGCGCAACCCCGCCAGCGCCCACGTCTTGGTCAAACTGCGCAGCACCAGCACGTCGGGCGGCGCGTCGGCGGCCAGCGATTGGGGCTCACCGGGAATGGAGTCGGCGAAGGCCTCGTCGACCACCAGGATCCGCCCGGGCCGGCGCCACGCCAGCAGTTGTTCGCGGCTGTGCAGTACCGAGGTGGGGTTGGTCGGATTGCCCACCACGACGAGGTCGGCGTCGTCGGGGACGGCCGCACCGGCGAGGTCGAACGGCGGCTCCAGCACGACGTGGTGCACTGGCACCCCGGCCGCCGTCAGCGCGACGGCCGGCTCGGTGAACGCCGGCGCGATGATCGCGGCCCGCTGCGGACGAAGGTTGGGCAGCAGGGCGAACGCCTCGGCCACCCCGGCCAGGGGCAGCACCTCGTCGCGGGTCCGGCCGTGCCGCTGGGCCGCCGCGTCCTGCGCCCGGTGGACGTCATCAAGGCTCGGGTAGCGCGCCAGATCGGGCAGCCGCTCGGCCAGCCGTCGCAGCAGCCACTCCGGCGGTCGGCCGTGCCGGACGTTGACGGCGAAATCCAGCATCCCGGGCGCGACCGCCTGATCGCCGTGGTAGCGCGCCGCAGGCGGGCTCAGGTTCAGACTCGCCATCCGTGAAACACTAGTGCGCCCGCCGGGCCGGCCCGGGGATGCATCGGCAACACCGTCGCACCCGCCCACACCCATCGAGGACAATGGTGCGGTGACAGGCACAAGGCCAGCCGATCGCCAGGCCCCCGGCGACACCACCGCCCCCGGTGGGGTTCAGCTGGTGATCTTCGATCTCGACGGCACGCTGACCGACTCCGCGGAGGGGATCGTCGCCAGCTTTGTGCACGCGCTCGACCACATCGGCGCCCAGGTTCCGCCCGGCGACCTCGTCGCGCAGATCGTCGGCCCGCCGATGGACGACACCTTCCGGGGCATGGCGCTCGGCGACGACGCCGAGGAGGCCATCGCCGCCTTCCGCGCCGAGTACGGCGCCCGGGGCTGGGCGATGAACGCGCTCTTCGACGGGATCGAGGCACTGCTGGTGGATCTGCGCGGCGCCGGAGTCCGGCTTGCGGTCGCCACCTCCAAGCTGGAACCGACGGCGCGGCGCATCCTCGCCCATTTCGCGCTTGACCAGCACTTCGAGGTCATCGCCGGCGCGAGCCCCGACGGTTCGCGCAAGACCAAGGTCGAGGTGCTGGCCCGTGCCCTGTCGCAGCTGGAACCTTTGCCCGAGCGGGTGCTGATGGTCGGTGATCGCAGCCACGACGTGCACGGCGCGGCCGCCCACGGCATCGACACCGTGGTGGTCGGCTGGGGCTACGGCAAGGCCGACTTCCCCGACCCCGCGGCCAGGAGTCACACGGTCGCTTCCGGCGTGACGTACGCCTCGACCATCGACGAGTTGCGGAGGGTGCTGGGTGTCTAGTCGCGAGGCGCTGCACGTCACGTTCGTGTGCACGGGCAACATCTGCCGTTCGGTGATGGCCGAGAAGATGTTCGCCGACCAGCTGCGCCGGCGGGGCCTGGCCGGCGCGGTGCGGGTGAGCAGCGCGGGCACCGGCAACTGGCACGTGGGCGAGTCTGCGGACGAGCGGGCCGCGGGCGTGCTGCGCGCCCACGGCTACGCATGCGAGCACCGCGCCGCACAGGTCGACGCCGAGCACCTGGGGGCTGACCTGGTGGTGGCCCTGGACCGCAACCACGCCCGGATGCTGCGGCACCTGGGCGCCGACGAGGATCGCGTCCGGATGCTGCGGTCCTTCGATCCGCGCAGCGGTGCCCACACCCCCGACGTGGACGATCCCTACTACGGCGACACCGAAGACTTCGAACGTGTTTACGCCGTCATCGAGGCCGCGCTGCCGGGCCTGCACGACTGGGTCGACGAACGTCTCGCGCAGAACGGATCCACTTGATGCGCCGGTTGCCCTTTCTGCTGCGCCCGGGCTGGATTGTGCTGGCACTGGTGGTCGTCGCCTTCGCGTACCTGTGCTTCACCGTGCTCGCGCCCTGGCAGCTGGGCAAGCACAGCAGGACGTCGCAGGAGAACCACCAGATCGAATCTTCGCTTAACACCCCACCGGTTCCCTTGAAAACTTTACTGCCGCAGCAGAACTCAGCAGCTCCCGGTGCACAGTGGCGCCAGGTCACCGCGACCGGGCGTTATGTGCCCGGCGTGCAAGTGCTGGCCCGGTTGCGGGTGATCGATTCCAAGCCGGCGTTCGAGGTGCTGGCGCCCTTCGTCGTCGACGGCGGACCGACCGTCCTCGTCGATCGCGGCTACGTGCGGCCCCTGGAGGGGTCTCATGTCCCGCCGATCCCCCGCCCCCCCGCGCAGACGGTGAACATCACGGCGCGGCTGCGCAACTCCGAGACCGCCGCGGTGAACAAGGATCCGTTCGTGGGAGACGGCGTGCAGCAGGTGTATTCGATCGACACCGAACAGATCGCGGTGCTGACCAAAACCCCACTGGCCGGGTCCTACCTGCAATTGATCGAGGATCAGCCCGGTGGGCTCGGCGTAGTCGGCGTGCCACAGCTGGACGCCGGGCCGTTCCTGTCCTACGGCATCCAGTGGATCGCGTTCGGCATCCTCGCCCCCATCGGGCTGGGTTATTTCGCCTACTCGGAGATCCGCGCCCGCCGTCAGGAGAAGCAACAGCGTCCCCCGCCGGCCGCCGAGACCGCGCCCACACCCGAAGTTCCGCCGTCCGTGGAGGCCAAACTCGCCGACCGCTACGGCCGCCGGCGATAACCCGACAGGTAGCTCAACAGTCCGGCCAACACCGCCGCGCCCGCTTGCACCAGCGAGGACAGCGTCACCGCGCGCCGCAGGTCGGCCACCGTCGGCTCGCGGCCGTCGCCGAGTGTGGGCCGGATCTGCAGCTCGTGGCGGTATTGCGTGGGACCGCCCAGCCGCACGCCCAGCGCCCCCGCGAAGGCCGCCTCGACCACGCCCGCGTTGGGGCTGGGATGGCGCGCGGCATCGCGACGCCAGGCCCTCGCCGCACCCGCCGGTGAGCCGCCGACCAGCGGCGCCAGCAGCACCGTCAGCGACGCGGTCACCCGCGCGGCGAGAAAATTGGCGATGTCGTCCAATCGCGCTGCGGCCCAACCGAAACGGAGGTAGCGCGGCGAGCGATAACCGACCATCGAGTCCAGGGTGTTGATGCCGCGGTACACCAGGGCCGCGGGCACGCCGCCGGCCGCCGCGCACAGCAGCGGCGCCACCTGGGCGTCGGAGGTGTTCTCGGCGATCGATTCCAGCGACGCGCGTGTCAGGCCCGCACGGTCCAGCGACGCCGGGTCACGCCCACACAACGACGGCAGCAGCCCACGCGCGGCCTCGACGTCGCCGCGTTCCAGCCGCGCCGACATGTCCCGGCCGGTGCGGGCCAACGAGGTTCCGCCCAGCGAGACCCAGGTCGCCGCGGCGGTCGCCGCGACCGACCACAGCGGGCCGCGCCGCGCAGCGGCCCGTTGCCCCGCCAGGCCGAGTAGGCCCACCGCCGCGATCAGCGCGCCGACATGGACCGCGCCGGCGACCCGGCTGTCGCGGTAGGTCGCGGTTTCCAGCGCGGCGGCGGTTCGGCCGAACAGCGCGACCGGATGTCCCCGGCGCGGGTCGCCCAGCGCGCGGTCGGCCAGGTAGCCGACCGCCACACCCGCGATCCGGGTCTGCCTCGCAACCACCTCGGCAGCGTCTCACACCGGGCGTCGCGGCCCCGTCCACTAGGCGACCGCCACGATCACGACGACGATGACCAGCACGATCAGGACGGCCAGAGTCCACCACAGCCCGTAGCCATATCTGAACCTGCCGCCGGTGCGCGCCATCTGGGGGCTTGCCGACGGCGCGACCCCCATTTCCCGCCGGGTGACATGTTGGGCGGGTCGGGGGGTGGAGGACTCGAGTTGCCGGATTGAGTGCTCATCCGGCCATGTCTGCCCATTCTTGGGCGGGTGTCACGTCACCAGGTCATTGATCGTATCGATCCGGCAGTGGTCTACTCGAAGGCATGAGGCCCAGCAGGCAAGGTCCGCGGTGAAGCGGCCGGCGGCCCGGATCGCCGACCTGCTCAACCCGGCGGCGACGTTGTTGCCCGCCGCGAACGTCATCATGCAGTTGTCGTTGCCCGGCGTCGGCTACGGCGTGCTGGAAAGCCCGGTGGACAGCGGGAACGTCTACAAGCATCCGTTCAAGCGCGCCCGCACCACCGGCACCTACCTGGCGGCGGCGTCCATCGGAACCGAATACGACCGCGCGTTGATCTGCGCCGCCGTCGACACCGCCCACCGGCAAGTCCGCTCGACGTCGTCAAGTCCGGTGTCCTACAACGCTTTCGACCCCAAGTTGCAGCTGTGGGTGGCGGCATGCCTGTACCGGTATTTCGTCGACCAGCACGAGTTCCTGCACGGTCCCCTGGACGACGCGACGGCCGACGCCGTCTATGCCGACGCCAAGCGGCTGGGCACCACGCTGCAGGTGCCCGAGCGGCTGTGGCCGCCCGACCGGGACGCGTTCGACGAGTACTGGAAACGCTCCCTCGACGAGCTGCGCATCGACCCCCCGGTACGCGAACACCTGCACGGCGTGGCGTCGTTGGCGTTCCTGCCGTGGCCGTTGCGGGTGCTGGCGGGCCCCTTCAATCTGTTCGCGACGACGGGGTTCCTGGCTCCCGAATTCCGGACGTTGATGCAGCTCGACTGGTCGCCCGGCCAGGAGCGCCGCTTCGGCTGGCTGCTGACCGCACTGCGGCTGGCCGACCGGCTGATCCCACACGGTGCCTGGATCTTCGGGTATCGACTCTACCTGTGGGACATGCGATCTCGAGCGCGCCAGGGCCGGCGTATCGTCTGATCACGCAGGATCGCCTCGAGGACAAGGTCGGCAAACCGCGCAAAGCGGACTAGCGTGGCAGGGCATGACCTTTCCAGCGCTCAACCACGTCGCGGTCACGGTGCGCGACATCGAGAAAAGCGGCCCGTGGTATCGCAACCTGCTCGGCGCCGCCCCGATCCTCGACGAGCACACCGACGCCGGATTTCACCATCAGGTGTGGATGCTCGACGGAGGCACGATATTCGGCATCCATCAGCACGACCGCGCGGCGCCCGATGAAAAGTTCAGCGAACATCGCGTCGGGCTCGACCATGTCGGCTTCGGTTGCGCCAGCCGCGCCGAACTCGAGAACTGGGTCACCCGGCTGGGTGAATTGGGCATCGACCACGGCGGCATCGTGGATGCGCCGTACGGATCGGGCTTGAGTTTTCGCGACCCCGACGGTATCGCCCTGGAGTTCTTCGCCCCGCCCGGCTGATAGGCTCAGCGCACCGTCGCGAAGAACGCACGGAGGTCCCCGACGAACAACTCCGGTTGTTCGAACGCGGCGAAATGCCCGCCGCGCGGCATGTCCGTCCAGTGGGTGATGTTGTAGACCGGCTCGCACCAGCTACGCGGTGCCTTGAGCAGCTCACCGGGGAAAGCCGCAACGCCCGTGGGCAATTCGACGCGATCCCCGCCACCCCAGACCGCAAAGCTCTCCCAGTACAGCCGGGCCGAGGACGCGGCGGTGTCGGTTGCCCAGTACACCATCACGTTGTCGAGCAATTCGTCGCGGCTGACCGCATTTTCGGGATGCCCGTCGCAATCGGCCCAGTCCCAGAACTTTTCGACGATCCAGGCCAGCTGCCCCACCGGCGAATCGGCCAGCCCGTAGCCCAGTGTCTGTGGCCGGGTGGACTGTTGCTTGGAATAGCCGGTGCCCCACTTACGGTGGTTGGCCAACCCGGCCAGCGCCTGTCGCTCCTCGTCGGTCGGGTTGGTCATCGAGTCCTTGGTGGGCCGCCCGACCGGCATGTTCAGGTGAATGGCCACGCAGTGGCCGACATTGCGGCCGATCTGTGTCGTGACGGCGGCGCCCCAGTCACCGCCCTGAGCGCCGTAGCGGTCGTACCCCAGCCGCAGCATGAGCGTTTCCCATGCCTCGGCGATCTTTTCCACGCCCCACCCGGTGTTGGTGGGTTTTCCCGAGAACCCATATCCCGGAAGCGATGGACATACGACATGGAAGGCGTCCTCGGCGCGTCCCGAGGCTGGGTCGGTCAACGGTTCGATCACCTTGTGGAACTCCACGATCGAACCGGGCCAGCCGTGCGTGATCACCAGCGGGAAGGCGTCGGCATGCGGCGACCGCTGATGGATGAAATGGATGTTTAGACCGTCGATTTCGGTGGTGAACTGATCGAAACGGTTGAGCGCGGCCTCCCGCGCACGCCAGTCGTAGTCGTTGGCCCAGTAGTCGGCCAGCTCACGGGTTTAGGCCAACGGCACGCCCTGGCTCCAGTCATCCACGCATTCGGCCTCCGGCCAACGCGTCCGAGCCAGCCGCGATCGCAGATCGTCGAGAACGTCGTCAGGAACGTCGATGCGGAACGGTTTCACGCGTTCATACTGCGCCCGGGCGCGAACGGCACCGCACCGGCCCCCGCGGTCGTTTGCACGAAGCACGAATGGCCCTGCCGGCCGCTGGTCGGGTTTGGCGCGTCCCCGTCTCAGGGGGCGAGTCTGACGAAGCCCGGCGCCTCGGGTGGAGCCGGCGGCGACACGGGCGGCGGGGGTGGCGCCGGCGGCGCCGGCGGCATGGGCGGCGCCGCTGGAAGGTCTCCGCCGGGTGTACCACTGCCGCCAGTGCCGGGTGCGGCCCCCGGCTGCGGAGCAATCACCTGTGGAGGGGGCGGCTGTTGTGGTCGCGGCGGCACCAGTTGCGGTCGAGGCGTTGCCGCTTGCCGCTGGGGTGGTGCCTGGAGATGCGCCACCGGCGGTGCTGGCACCGGCATCTGCGGCGGGTTCGGCTGATCGACCTGACCGGTGGGAACCGCGCCAATCAGCGAGGTGAGCGCGGTGCCATTCGCGTCGAAGTCCGCTCGCTCGGCTCTCAAGCGATTCGCCGCCACCGCGTCACCGAGCGACATCGGTTTCTTGCGCAGACCTTCCCGAGAGTTGACCGCGTTGCGAATGCCGTCGGCCACTCGGTGAGCCGGGTCAACCCATCGCGCCGCGGGATTGGTGACGATGAACGCGATCTTGCTTTGATTGTTTGGACAGTAGGCCCCCACCGAGGCGGTGATGAACCGCGCTTCGGTGCGCGCGAGACGGCCCGGAGCGTAGAAACGCTCGGCCGGATCGTTGCTATCCGCATAGTCGACCATGGCTTCCACGACGCGGTCCGCCGGGATGCCCGCATTCAGTGCGCGACATACCTTGTGGGCCGTGTCGACGAGGCTCGGCACGCCCTCGAGGGCGGGGATGCCTTCTTGAGCGAGCAGTGCCAGGAAGTGGTCGTCTTCATTCGGATCAGCCGCTGCTGCGGCGCCGCGCAGAATCGCAGCGCCACTGAGGAACACAATGGTGGTAACCAGAACACCGGCGTGGCTGGCGATGCCGGTGCGCCTGGTGATGGCGGTGAACATGACAGGAATTCCGTTCTACGAGAGCCCGTCCCCGCGCGGACATTCGATAATCACTTACGCCGCAGGTGTGGTCGTCTACGGCGCTGGCGCACCCCAACCGCAAATTCGTGAAGGGGATAGCGCCGCCGGACGTGGAGCGCAGTGACCGTCGGTTGAACTTGCCACGGTCGTTGGCGCACGACACGTTGAGACGCCCTGGCGCTGCCGCCGGCTCCGTCTCCGACACGAGACATCGGCGGTAGGCGGCGTCAGCGCAGGCGTCGGTGCTCAATATCTTGAGCGCTTTGCAGCGGAGCACACGCGGATGGCGGGTGAAGTAGACCTCGCCCATCCCAATACATCCCAAGAACCGCAGGATGCTGTGTCCAGCAAATAGGTTGCCGTTAACCAACGGCATACGAAAATTTTACTTTTCGCCCACTCTCGTGAGATATACCTATCAGCTGGGCCTGTGCTGGGGGTTAGCTGTTATCCAGATAGCGAACTTTTATCCGGATTGCGAAACGCCCGTCGGACGGCGTTGGAGCGCAGGTCAGCCGGAGGAGGCGACAATCTTGGTCAAGCCGGCGTCCGACCCCTCAGAGTGCCCGTAGGCCACTGAGGGTCCTGCCGATAAGTTCGCGTCGTTCGTCAATCGTCATGGAGTCGCCGAGGGGTGCGTGCACCCGCAGGTAACCCTGTGTCACGAGTTCGCCGACCAGAAACCTCGTCGCACCGAGCGGCAAGGACAGCCGAGCGGCGATCTCTGCGACAGAGGGGCTCTGCACGCAATACCTCAGGATCTGGCCCCGCACATCGTTTCTCGGCCAGCGCGGCGGCTTGGAGGTGGTGTCAAGCGCTTCGACCGGAGCCTCGAGTGCCAGCTCGACAGCGGAATCGGTACGGCCTCCGGTCAGCGCGTACGGCCGGACCAGGCTCGGCTCGTTCGCGGTTTCCCGTTCCGCGCCCCGGTCCTCCGACTCTTGTTGCGCGTCGGAGTGTTTCCCGCCCGCATGCGGCGAACTATGCGGCCCCTTGTGGTTCTGCAAGAACCACAAGGTCTGGTCGGCATGCACGGATGCGCGCAGCTCGCTGGAGATCACCTTGAGTACGGTGCGATCGGTGTCGATGACGAACGTGGTGCGTCTGACCGGCAGCAGCCGGGCCAGCAGGCCACGGCGTCGGGTGTGCCGGCCACGCCGGGCCTCGTCACGTGCGACGACGGACCTGCGCAGCTTGGCGAGCCTGCCGCGGCGCACCCCGAACAATTCGGACACCACCCCGTCCGCGTCGGAGAGCAGCGGATAGTCGAACGAGCGCTGTTGGGCGAAGTGCGCCTGCTTGTCGACGGTGTCGGTGCTGATGCCCACCCGCTGGGCGCCCACGGTCACGAATTCGTTGCTCAGGTCCCGAAAATGACACGCCTGCGCCGTACAGATCGGTGAGGACGCCAGCGGGAAGAAGAACAGCACAACCGGCCCTTCGGCAAGAAGCGCGGACAGCGCCCGGGGCCGACCGGTGTGATCAAACAGAGTGAAGTCAGGCGCCTTCTCGCCCGCGATCATCGGCAAAGAGTAACGCCGGGGAGCTCGACGCGAAGCACACTCGGATAATTCGGTCAAGACAACAACTCACGAACGCCGGTCGACGCTGTCCGGACATCACCGCGGGCCTGTCTGCTTAACTCGGCAACCGTGCGGCTGTTAATCGAAGGTTGACGATTGTTACAAATTGTTTCGTCAGCCGCGAATAGCCGGCGCATCTGGGACGATTTCGAATTTATGAAGCTCGTTCTGACGATTTCCAGTGTGGCGGCCGTGATTGGTCTGGCCGTCCCCGCGCACGCCGATGACACCGACGACGCGTTCCTCGCGTCGTTGAATTCGGCCGGCTTCACCTACAACGATCCGGCGCAGGTTATCCAGGCCGCCCACTACGTGTGCTCGGCGGCCGGCGGCGGCACGGCGATGGCGGATATCGCGAAGTCGATGACGTCCAAGGCAGCCGCGCTCACCGAGGAGAAAGCGGAGAAATTCACCGCGATCGCGGCCAGCGCCTACTGTCCGGACGCGATCTCGTCGACCACCACGACGGCGACCGCCAGCTCGTAGGCGACCGCTTCTGCCCGGTCTCAGCCGCTGCGTGCGATAGCCCTGCCTTCAGCGCGGTGTAGGCCGCACCGCCATCTACCGCGGGTCTTCGCTGGTGGGCGCGGACGGTATCGAACCGCCGACCGCTGGTGTGTAAAACCAGAGCTCTACCACTGAGCTACGCGCCCGTTGCCCCGGGCAGGCTACCCGCCCGAAGGCCAAGTTCCCAAAATCGTGAGCCCCTCTCAGCCCCGCAGTGCCGCCAGGGCGTCGGTCCAGAGCCGCTGGTCGCGGGATTCGCCGGGCTGTTTCATCTCGGCGAAGCGAATGATCCCGGACCGATCGACGACGAACGTCCCGCGGTTGGAGTAGCCGGCGTCCTCGTTGAATACGCCGTAGCTCTGGCTGACCGCGCCATGAGGCCAGAAGTCCGACAACACCGGAAAGGTGAAGCCGCTGTCCAGCGACCAGACCCGGTGGGTGGGCGGGGGCCCCACCGAGATCGCCAGCGTCGCGCTGTCGTCGTTTTCGAAATCGGGCAGGTGGTCGCGCAACTGATCCAGCTCGCCCTGGCAGATCCCGGTGAATGCCAGCGGGAAGAACACCAGCAGCACGTTCTTGGCGTCCCGGTAGGAGCTCAGCGTGACGGGCTGTTGATTCTGATCGCGCAAAGTGAAATCCGGGGCGGCTGTGCCGACGGAAAGCATCAACGCTTCCCGGCGCGCGATTTAGGCTGCACCAGCCGGCTGGCGCTCCAGTCCCCTAGATTGACCGATGACGTCGGCATCAAGCCGGCGGTGGGAGCGGCCTCCGCGATCTCGGCCGGCAACACATGTCCGGGCTTGCCGGTTTTCGGCGTCAGCACCCAGATCACGCCGTCTTCGGCCAGCGGGCCGATCGCGTCCATGAGGGTGTCCACCAGGTCGCCGTCACCGTCTCGCCACCACAGCAGAACGACGTCCACTACCTCGTCGGTGTCTTCGTCGAGCAAGTCGCTGCCACAGGCTTCCTCGACCGCGGCGCGGATCTCGTCATCGGTGTCTTCGTCCCAGCCCCACTCCTGGACAACTTGGTCCCGTTGGATGCCCAATTTGCGAGCGTAGCTCGGGGCGTGATCCGCCGCGACCACCGTGGAGCCTCCTTAATGTCCGCGCGCCGTGCGATTGGGGATTATCGTCGCACAGCCAGAACCTGGTCCATACTTCCGCATCATCACGTTGCCAGGCAGAGTTTCACCGCGTTCTTTTTCGTGTCGTTGAGTTGATCGACCCGTTTGTTGAACTCGCCGGTCCCCGCGTGCGTCCCGATGGCGTTGGCGACCGCGCGAGCGGCGTCGATGTAGGCGTTGAAGGCGTCCTTGATCTGCTGCGACATGGCATCGCTGAAGCTGTTGCCGACCGTGGTGGCGCTGTCGTTGAGGGCGTCGATGGCCGGCCCTTCGGTCGGGCCGGTGCCGCGGCCCGCGTTGAACGCCTTCACGAACTCGTTGGTCTTGTCGATCGCGTTCTTGCTGGTGGTGATCAGCGTGGCGCAGGCGGTGCGCACCGCCTTGGTGGTCAGCGATTGTTGCCGCTGGGACTCCCGGACGCTCGAGGTCACCGACGAGGCGGACACCGACGCGGACACCGACTGCCGGTAAGCCGGCGCCACCTTGGTGTCGGGCGTCGCCGTGCCGTTGGTGACGGAGGTGCACCCGACGATGCCCATCAGTGCCACGGCAACACAACCCAGCGCCAAGGCCCCGCGCCGGGGCAAAGCCTTCACCTGCTTTTGAGGGACGGCACCCCACCGGATGAGCACAGGGCTGACGTTACCGGGTGGGTTGTCCACCCGTCCCATACACGCCGAGTTGGCGTCCGCCGGGCGAAGCTCCGGTTGCTACCCGAAGTCGGCTATCCGCGAGGAACACCGGTGCGGCACGATGGTGGGAAGGGTGCGACCCACCCGTACGGCACACATTCCGCCAACAACAGGAGTAGTGCGTTGACAACTGAGTTCGTGCGCCACGATCTGGCCACAAACCCCAACAGCGCAACCGAACCCGACCGCGTCCGGGTGATCCGCGAGGGGGTGGCCTCCTACCTACCCGACATCGATCCAGAAGAGACGTCGGAGTGGCTGGAGTCCTTCGATGAACTGCTGGAGCGCTCCGGCCCGTCGCGGGCGCGCTATCTGATGCTGCGCTTGCTGGAACGGGCCGGCGAGCAGCGCGTCGCCATCCCGTCGCTGACGTCGACCGATTACGTCAACACCATTCCGACCGAACTAGAGCCGTGGTTCCCCGGCGACGAGGACGTCGAGCGGCGCTATCGCGCGTGGATCCGGTGGAACGCGGCCATCATGGTGCACCGCGCCCAACGCCCGGGAGTCGGTGTGGGCGGCCACATTTCGACTTACGCCTCGTCCGCTGCGCTGTACGAGGTCGGTTTCAACCACTTCTTCCGCGGCAAATCGCACCCCGGCGGCGGGGACCAGGTGTTCATTCAGGGCCACGCGTCCCCGGGCATTTATGCCCGGGCCTTCCTGGAAGGCCGGCTGACCGCCGACCGGATGGACGGCTTCCGGCAGGAGCACAGCCACGCCGCCGGCGGGCTGCCCTCGTACCCGCACCCGCGGCTGATGCCCGACTTCTGGGAATTCCCCACGGTCTCAATGGGCCTGGGCCCGCTCAACGCCATCTACCAGGCGCGGTTCAACCACTACCTGCACGACCGTGGCATCAAGGACACGTCGGACCAGCACGTGTGGTGCTTCCTGGGCGACGGCGAGATGGACGAGCCGGAGAGCCGCGGTCTGGCGCACGTCGCGGCGCTGGAGGGTCTGGACAACCTGACGTTCGTCGTCAACTGCAACCTGCAGCGCCTCGATGGCCCGGTGCGCGGCAACGGCAAGATCATCCAGGAGCTGGAGTCGTACTTCCGCGGCGCCGGCTGGAACGTCATCAAGGTGGTCTGGGGCCGCGAGTGGGACGCCCTGCTGCACGCCGACCGCGACGGCGCACTAGTGAACCTGATGAACACCACCCCCGACGGCGACTACCAGACGTATAAGGCCAACGACGGCGCCTACGTGCGTGACCACTTCTTCGGCCGCGATCCGCGCACCAAGGCGCTCGTGGAGCACATGAGCGACTCCGAGATCTGGAACCTCAAGCGCGGCGGCCACGACTATCGCAAGGTCTATGCCGCCTACCGGGCCGCCGTCGACCACAAGGGCCAGCCGACGGTGATCTTGGCCAAGACCATCAAGGGCTACTCGCTGGGCGCGCACTTTCAGGGCCGCAACGCCACGCATCAGATGAAAAAGCTTGCGCTGCAAGATCTCAAGGACTTCCGCGACGCGATCCGGATTCCCATCAGCGATGCGCAGCTGGAAGAGGATCCCTACCTGCCGCCCTACTACCACCCCGGCTCCGACGCCGAGGAGATCCGCTACATGGTCGATCGCCGCCGCACCCTCGGCGGCTTCCTGCCCGAGCGGCGGACCAAGACGAAGGCGCTGCGGCTGCCGGGCCGAGAGACCTACGCCGCGCTGAAGAAGGGTTCGGGTAACCAGGAGGTCGCCACCACCATGGCGACTGTGCGGACCTTCAAAGAAGTGTTGCGCGACAAGGAAGTTGGCCCGCGCATCGTGCCGATCATCCCCGACGAGGCGCGCACGTTCGGGATGGACTCGTGGTTCCCGTCGCTGAAGATCTACAACCGCAACGGCCAGCTGTACACGGCAGTGGACGCCGAGCTGATGCTGGCCTATAAGGAAAGCGAAGGCGGCCACATCCTGCACGAGGGCATCAACGAAGCGGGGTCGGTGGGGTCGTTCATCGCGGCGGGCACGTCGTATGCGACGCACAACGAGCCGATGATTCCGATCTACATCTTCTATTCGATGTTCGGCTTCCAGCGCACCGGGGACGGCCTGTGGGCCGCCGCCGACCAGATGACGCGCGGCTTCTTGCTCGGTGCCACCGCGGGACGCACCACGCTGACCGGGGAGGGCCTGCAGCACGCCGACGGCCACTCGCTGCTGCTGGCCAGCACCAACCCGGCGGTGGTCGCCTACGACCCGGCGTTCGCCTTCGAGATCGCCTACATCGTGGAGAGCGGCCTGGCGCGGATGTTCGGGGAGAACCCCGAGGACGTTTACTTCTACATCACCGTCTACAACGAGCCGTACGTGCAACCGCCCGAGCCGGAGAATTTCGACCCCGAGGGCGTGCTGCGCGGCCTCTACCGCTACCGCGCCGCCACCGAACAGCGGACCAACAGGGCGCAGATCCTGGCGTCCGGGGTGGCGATGCCGTCGGCGCTCAACGCCGCGGAGATGCTGGCCGCGGAGTGGGACGTCGCCGCCGACGTGTGGTCGGTGACCAGCTGGGGCGAGTTGAACCGCGACGGTGTGGCCGTCGACAGGGCGAGACTGCGCCATCCGGACCGGCCCGCCGGCGTCCCGTACGTCACCGAGGCCCTGTCTGACGCGAGCGGGCCGGTGGTCGCGGTGTCGGATTGGATGCGCGCCGTTCCCGAGCAGATCCGGCCCTGGGTGCCGGGCACCTACGTCACCCTGGGCACCGACGGTTTCGGCTTCTCCGACACCAGGCCGGCGGCGCGGCGGTACTTCAACACCGACGCCGAATCGCAGGTGGTCGCGGTGCTGGAGGCGTTGGCGCGCGGCGGTGAGATCGACCCGTCGGTGCCGATCGCCGCGGCCCGCCAGTACAGGATCGACGACGTGCAGGCCGCCCCGGAGCAGACGTCGGACCCCGGTGTGGCCTGACGCTCCGTCGCTGCTCTATCCAGCCCCGCGCCGAGCGTGAAGCTAGGTTCACCCTCGGCGTCGAACGTGAAGTCAGCTTCACGCTCGCGGCCCGCGCTTGACGCTTTGGCGGCGTTCTTAAGAACGCCACGCGCCGCCTTTGGGGGAAACTTCTAGAAAAGGCGCGTAGGTTTTAGGGGTGAATGACAATCCCTTCGCCGGTCCGTTCGCCAAGCAGCCACGATCGCCCCTGGAGCTGCTGGACACCGTGCCGGACTCCGTGCTGCGCCGGCTGAAGCAGTACTCAGGCCGGCTGGCCACCGAGGCGGTCTCGGTAATGGGCGATCGGTTGCCGTTCTTCGCCGACCTGGAAGCCTCGCAGCGGGCCAGCATGGCGCTGGTGGTGCAGACGGCCATCAACAACTTCGCCGAGTGGATGCAGGACCCGCACAGCAACGTCAGCCACACCGCGCAGGCCTTCGAGCTGGTGCCTCAGGACCTCGCCCGCCGCATCGCGCTGCGCCACAGCGTCGACATGGCGCGCGTGACCATGGACTTCTTCGAAGAAGTGGTCCCGCTGCTGGCCCGCTCCGAAGAGCAGCTGACCGCCCTGACCGTGGGCATCCTGAAGTACAGCCGCGACCTGGCGTTCACCGCCGCCACCGCCTACGCGAACGCGGCCGAAGCACGGGGGACCTGGGACAGCCGGATGGAGGCCAGCGTCGTGGACGCGGTGGTCCGCGGCGACACCGGCCCCGAGCTGCTATCCCGCGCCGCGGCGCTGAACTGGGACACCACCGCTCCGGCGACGGTCGTGGTCGGCACACCGGCCCCCGGCCGCGACGGATCGACCGGCCCCGACGACAGCGAGCGCGCGAGTCAGCACGTCCGGGACATCGCCGCGCAGCACGGACGCGCGGCCCTCACCGACGTGCACGGCACCTGGCTGGTCGCGATCGTGTCCGGCCAACTGTCGCCAACCGACAAATTCCTCGGCGATCTGCTGGTGGCGTTCGCCGACGGCCCGGTGGTCGTCGGACCGACCGCGCCCATGCTGACCGCGGCCTACCACAGCGCCAGCGAGGCGATATCCGGCATGAATGCCGTGGGTGGCTGGCGTGGAGCGCCGCGGCCCGTGCCGGCCCGCGAACTGCTGCCCGAACGGGCGCTGATGGGCGATGCGTCGGCGATCGTGGCGCTGCATACCGACGTGATGGGCCCGCTGGCCGACGCCGGTCCCACGCTGATCGAGACCCTTGACGCTTACTTAGATTGTGGCGGCGCGATTGAGGCATGCGCCAGAAAGTTGTTCGTTCATCCAAACACGGTGCGCTACCGACTCAAGCGGATCACCGACTTCACCGGCCGCGATCCCATGCAGCCGCGCGACGCATATGTGCTGCGAGTGGCGGCGACGGTCGGCCAGCTCAACTACCCGACCAATCCTTCAAACGCCGACAACAGCGCCATGCCCGCGGTTCCGCTGCCGGTCAGAGGGGTTGCCGCCCGGCAATCCGGATGACAGTGACCCAGCCAACAGATCGCGGCACGATATCAAACCCGTAGCTTAAGGAGCTGTTTTGTAGGGAGTTCACAAAAACCTAAGACGAGGTTCATAATCTGATACACCCGCCAAAACCGTTTCCACAGTGTTCTCTTAAACACGTGATTGCATTGCTTGCGCCCGGACAGGGTTCGCAGACCGAGGGGATGCTCTCGCCATGGCTGGAGCTCGCCGGCGCTGCTGACCAATTGGCGCTGTGGTCCAAGGCCAGTGGCCTCGACCTCGTGCGCCTGGGCACCACCGCATCGACCGACGAGATCACCGACACCGCGGTCACCCAGCCGCTGGTTGTCGCCGCCACGCTGCTAGCCCACCAGGAACTGACCAAGCGCGGCCTGCTGTCGAATGCGGAACTGGTCGTCGCCGGCCATTCCGTCGGAGAGATCGCCGCGTACGCGATCGCCGGCGTGATCGCGGCCGACGACGCCGTCGCGCTGGCCGCCACCCGAGGCGCCGAGATGGCCAAGGCTTGCGCCGTCGAGCCCACCGGCATGTCGGCGGTGCTCGGAGGCGACGAGGGCGAAGTCCTTGCCCGGCTCGAGCAACTTGACCTGTTCCCCGCGAACCGCAACGCCGCCGGGCAGATCGTCGCCGCGGGCTCGCTGTCCGCGCTGGAGAAGCTGGCCGAAGACCCACCGGAGAAGGCCCGGGTGCGCGCCCTCGGTGTTGCCGGGGCGTTCCACACCAAATACATGGCGTCGGCGCTCGACGGCTACGCCGCCGCGGCGGCAGCCGTGCAGACGACCGAGCCCACCGCCACGCTGTTGTCGAACCGCGACGGTAAGCCGGTCGCGTCGGCGGCCGCGGCGATGGAGGCGTTGGTCGCTCAGCTGACCCAGCCGGTGCGCTGGGACCTGTGCACCGCGACGCTGCGTGACCTGGAAGTCACTGCGGCCGTGGAGTTCCCGCCCGCGGGAACCCTCACCGGCATCGTCAAACGAGAACTTCGGGGGATCACGGCTCGTGCCGTCAAGTCGCCCGCAGACCTGGACGCTTTGGCCGAGCTCTAAAGCCAGCTCGACCAGTTGCACAACCAGTACAACCGCATAGCACGTCAATTCGACCAAGACACAACACATTACGAAGGGAAGCATGCTGTGGCTGTCAGCCAGGAAGAAATCATCGCCGGTATCGCCGAGATCATCGAAGAGGTAACCGGTATCGAGCCCTCCGAGGTCACCCCGGAGAAGTCCTTCGTCGACGACCTGGACATCGACTCGCTGTCGATGGTCGAGATCGCCGTTCAGACCGAGGACAAGTACGGCGTCAAGATCCCCGACGAGGACCTCGCCGGTCTGCGTACCGTCGGTGACGTCGTCTCCTACATCCAGAAGCTCGAGGAAGAGAACCCCGAAGCTGCCGAGGCGCTGCGCGCCAAGCTGGAGACCGAGAACCCCGAGGCGGTCGCCAACGTCAAGTCGAGGCTGGAAGCGGACAGCAAGTGAGCAAGCCTTCCACTGCTAATGGCGGTTACCCCAGCGTTGTGGTAACCGCCGTCTCGGCGACGACATCGATCGCGCCGGACATCGAGAGCACGTGGAAGGGTTTGTTGGCCGGCGAGAGCGGCATCCACGTCCTCGAAGACGAGTTCATCACCAAGTGGGACCTGCCCGTCAAGATCGGTGGACACCTCAAGGAGCCCATCGACGAACACATGAGCAGGCTCGACTTGCGCCGCATGTCCTACGTGCAGCGGTTGGCCAAGCTACTCAGCGGTCAGTTGTGGGAGGCCGCCGGCAGCCCGGACGTCGACCCCGACCGGTTCTCGGTCGTGGTCGGCACCGGGCTCGGCGGCGCCGAAAGGATCGTGGAGAGCTACGACCTGATGAACGAGGGCGGCCCCCGCAAGGTGTCGCCGCTCGCGGTCCAGATGATCATGCCCAACGGCGCCGCGGCGGTGGTGGGCCTGCAGCTCGGCGCTCGCGCTGGGGTCATCACTCCGGTTTCGGCCTGCTCGTCGGGCTCGGAGGCGATCGCTCACGCGTGGCGTCAGATCATCATGGGTGACGCCGATTTCGCCGTCTGCGGCGGTGTCGAGGGTCCCATCGAGGCGCTGCCGATCGCGGCGTTCTCGATGATGCGGGCCATGTCGACGCGCAACGATGAGCCTGAGCGCGCATCGCGGCCGTTCGACAAGGACCGCGACGGCTTCGTGTTCGGTGAGGCCGGGGCGCTGATGATCATCGAGACCGAAGAGCACGCCAAGGCCCGGGGCGCCAAGCCTCTGGCTCGGCTGATGGGCGCCGGCATCACCTCGGACGCGTTCCACATGGTGGCACCTGCGGCTGACGGCGTCCGTGCGGGTCGGGCGATGACGAGGTCGCTCGAGCTGGCGGGCTTGTCCCCCAAGGACATTGACCACGTCAACGCGCACGGCACCGCGACGCCGATCGGTGACACCGCCGAGGCCAACGCCATTCGGGTCGCCGGTTGCCAGGAAGCGGCAGTGTACGCACCGAAGTCGGCTCTGGGGCACTCCATTGGTGCCGTAGGAGCTTTGGAATCTGTCCTCACGGTATTGAGCCTTCGGGACGGCGTGATACCGCCAACACTCAATTACGAAACGCCCGATCCCGAGATCGATTTGGACGTTGTCGCGGGCGAACCCCGCTACGGCGATTTCCGTTATGCGATCAACAACTCATTCGGGTTCGGCGGCCACAACGTGGCACTCGCCTTCGGGCGTTACTAGCACGGCGTCCGGCGACGATGCGGGCTGCAAACGGCCCGCAGAGGAGCCGGACAAATTGGAAGGAACGTTCGCAAGACCCATGACAGAGCTGGTTACCGGGAAAACGCTCCCGAACGTGGTCGTCACTGGCGTTGCCATGACGACCGCGTTGGCTACCGATGCCGAGAACACCTGGAAGCTGTTGTTGGACAGCCAAAGTGGTATCCGCAAACTCGAGGATCCGTTCGTCGAGGAGTTCGACCTGCCGGTGCGCATCGGCGGGCATCTGCTGGAGGAATTCGACAGCCAGATGACCCGCATCGAGTTGCGCCGGACGGGCTATCTGCAGCGGATGTCCACCATTCTGGGCCGCCGGGTCTGGGAGAACGCCGGTTCTCCCGAGGTCGACAGCAATCGACTGATGGTGTCCATCGGCACCGGTTTGGGTTCATCGGAGGAGATGGTCTTCAGCTACGACGACATGCGCGCTCGTGGCATGAAGGCCGTTTCTCCGCTGGGCGTTCAGAAGTACATGCCCAACGGCGCCTCGGCGGCGGTGGGACTGGAGCGCCAGGCAAAGGCCGGGGTGATCACGCCGGTGTCGGCCTGCGCGTCGGGTTCTGAGGGTGTGGCGCAGGCCTGGCGCAACATCGTGTTCGGCGAGGCCGACATCGCCATCTGCGGTGGCGTCGAGACCCGCATCGAAGCGGTGCCGATCGCGGCGTTCGCCCAGATGCGCATCGTGATGTCGACCAAGA
>NZ_JCALCO010000025.1:0-97679 GCF_059812385.1 Mycobacterium sp. NGS58
CGAGGAGGCCCAACCGCCGATAGGCGCCCTCGATCTGGGCCTTCGCCTCGTCGGGTAGCTCGGCCTGCGGAGGCCGGGAATGCGGGTACGCACCGATGGGCAGCCCTAGCAGTGACGCGGCGTACTTGAATGCACCGGCCCAGTGGGTGAAGTAATCCGCTCGCCCCGGATAGCAGGTCCACCAGGAGCCCACGTCGAGGTCGAACTGGTCCAGCCCGGACTCGCGGCCGTAGTCCATGGCCTCGACGAGTTTGTCGCTGCGTACCAGCTCCCAGTATTCGGAGAACAATCGCCGCGTGGGCGTTTCGAAAAGGTAACCCGAGGTGCCCAGTTGCGCCGGACAGACGATCCCGTCGCGCAGCCAACCGGCCCGGTAGACCGTCTTGTCGCACTCCCATACCGCGAGACCGGGCGCGAGTTCATGCAGCAGCCGGCTGCTCGCCGGCCGGAAGGCCCCCTCCTTGGTGGCACACACCGCGGGAATCTCGTGGTAGATCCGGGCGCTTTCGGCGGGCGTCAGCACATAACCCGAGGATGGCGAATTGAACATGCCCAGAGCGATATCCGTGCGCGCCGCCACGTATTCGAAGAAGCGCAGCACGCCGTCACCGCCGTGCGCCTCCATCATCGGCGTCTGGATGTAGGCGATGTCGGCGCCCGCCTCTTGGGCGTGCAACGTCAAGTCCACACAGTCCTTCGCCGACATGGCCGCCGTGCACGCCTGCACCACCACGTCGGGATTGATACCGCGTGCTTCCTCGACGGCCACCTCCAGAAGGCGCTTGCGCTCGTCGAGGGTCAGCGACCAGAATTCGACGATTCCGCTAGTGCACCACAACATCGGATGCCCGAGGTCACCCACGCAATAACGCACCAGCGTTCGGTAGGCGTCCCAGTCGATATCATCGCCGTCGGTGCCGCAGAACGGGGTGTAGAGGGAGTCACCGATCCCCTGCAATGCGCCGGGCGCCCACGCACGCGCCTCCGCTGCCGTAGCCACACTCGACTCCTCTTGTCTGCCAATCGATTTCTTCGACCCATCCTCAGGTGAAGTCTGAGCCGCCATCGATGTTGATGTTGGCTCCGGTCATGTACGAGTTACGCCGCGATGCCAGAAAGGCCGCGACCGGGCCGATTTCGTCCGGCAGGCCCGCCCGCGGCATGTGCGCGGGATGACCGAAATGCGCGGCGATGGCCCCCATCAGGGCGTAGGGGTCGTTGCCGTCGACCCCCACCGACTTCGCCCAGCCGACCAGGGATTCGGACGCGATGCTGCCGGGCGACACTACATTGACCAGGATCTCGTCCGTGGCCAGCGATAGGGACAGGTTCTTCGAAACGCTGGCCAGCATCGATTTCGCCGCCGTGTAGGCGGGCAGCATGACACTTTGCCGCTGAGTCGAGTGCGCCGAGAAGTTGACGATCCGGGCCCATTGCGCCTTGCGCAGCAGCGGAAGCGCCGCTCGCACGCAGCGCACCATCCCCAGCACGCCGTCTTCGACGGACTGGCGCCACTGGTCGTCGGTCAGCTCTTCGAACGTGCCCGCGGCGCCCGGCCCCACCGTGACGACGAGAGCGTTGAGTTCGCCGTCCCATCGCTCGGCGAGCTCGTCGAACACCGCCCCGACCGCATCGTCGTCCCCGATGTCGGCGGCCAGTCCGATCGCATCCGGGCTGCCACGTTGCGTGAGATCGACCACCGCCGCATCGAGGGCATCGCGGCTACGGCCGACCAACGCCACCCGGGCGCCGTCGTCAGCGAAACAGCGTGCCGTCGCCAAGCCCATACCGCGGCTACCGCCGACTACCACCGCAGTGGCATTCGCCAGCCCTAGATCCATTGCTTGATCCGTAGCTCCAGCCTGGTCATTTTCGCCCGTCCAGCCGATTTACCAAAAAGCCTACGATAGGTATTACAGTAGCAGAGGAAGAATGCGACACGAAGGCGTATACGCAGGTCAGAACAGAAGTGCCGGTAAATTCAACTGTACCGGCGGCACGGCCGCCAGACCGCATGCACGAAAAAGATTTTGATGGAGGTGCCCGCAGTGGCAAAACAGGCAACCGCCGATAAACGCCAACGCCGCGAGCGCGGGTCCATCAATCCCGATGACATCATCAGTGGCGCTTTCGAACTCGCGGAGCAGGTATCCATCGACAACCTGAGCATGCCGTTGCTCGGCAAACATCTCGGGGTCGGCGTGACGAGCATCTACTGGTACTTCCGCAAGAAGGACGACCTGCTCAACGCAATGACCGACCGCGCCCTGAGCAGGTACGTGTTCGCCACTCCCTATGTCGAGGCCAGCGACTGGCGCGAGACATTGGCCAACCACGCGCGCCTGATGCGTAAGACCTTCATGGGCAACCCAATTCTGTGCGACCTGATTCTGATTCGTGCGGCCCTTTCCCCGAAGGCGGCGCGGATGGGTGCTCAGGAGATGGAAAAGGCGGTGGCCAATCTGGTGGAGGCCGGCCTGTCACCGGAGGATGCGTTCGACACCTATTCGGCGGTTTCGGTTCACGTGCGCGGATCGGTGGTGCTGCAACGGCTCTACGAGAAGAACCAATCGTCGGACATCGGACCCCGGGCGATCGAGGACGCCGTCTCCATCGACCCGGAAAAGACGCCGCTCCTTGCGCAGATCACCCGGATCGGCCACCGCATCGCCGCGCCCGATGAGCCCAATTTCGAGTACGGCCTCACCTGCATCCTCGATCACGCCAGCCGGCTGATCGAGGAAGGGAAAGCGCCGAAGGGCGCCAAGCCGGCCCCAGCACGACCGCGCAAGCCGGCCAAGTCTGCTGCTACCACTCGGAGCCGAACCAAGGCGGCAGCGGCTCGCTGAGCCCGAAAGGCTCTGTCAGCCTTCGGGTTCTGGCACGTGGAAGTGCTCGTCGCGCAACCGAAATGCCTCCCGGGCGCCGTGCTGCGCACGGGTTTTGACGAAGTTGAATTCGTCAGGCCCGAATTGCAGGTTGGTGCCGAAGGCGTGGAACAGGTAGCTGGCGACCTCTTCACCCTGGTACGCCTGGCTCTGCTCGACGAGCCGGAATGCCTCCTTGGCGATGACGACCCCGTCGGCGGGCATCTTCGCCGCCTTCTCGGCCCAGTATCGCGCCCGGGCCGTCACCGCGCCGGGCGCGCAGGTGTCGGTGAAGATTCCGAGGTGTTCGATCTCGGCCGCCTCGATGATGTCGCCGGTCAGCAGCAGGCGCCGGGCCAGCACCGGTCCGAGCCGGTGAAAAAACATGTGCAGGCTGCCGAGTGCGGGGCCCAGGAAACGCGTCGCCGGCATCCCGATCTTGGTGTCGCGCGCGATGACGGAGATGTCGGTCATCAAAGCCATCTCGAATCCGCCGCCGAGGGCGTAGCCGGCGATCTCTCCCACCGTCACCTTCGGGAAGCCCATGAAATTGTGGTAGAAGCCAAAAGACTTGCGATCCACGGTAAGTCGCCGGCGCTGGCTGGGGCGACGTTTGGCGGCCCGGTCGTCGGCGGCCGCCTGGTCCGTCGGCGCGGACGAGCCGTACCAACCGTAGGCGTTGTTCATGTCGGCTCCGGTGGAAAAGACCCCCTCGGCGCCACGCAATAGCACCACCGTGAGGTCGTCGTCTTCGGCCACCCGGTCCAGACAGCGGGCGACGGCCTCACGCATCGCCGCGTCGTAGGAGTTGCGTTGTCTGGGATTGTTCAGCGTGATGGTCGCGATGCGCCGGTCGGGATCGATGTCGAAGACCACGCGATCGTCTGAGGTGCTCGATGCGGTCATGTGTCGGGCTCCTTTCGGCGTCTGCCGAATCGCGTTCCGGCAAGCTTTTCCGGCCGTGACGCCAAGGTGTTAACCTCGCCGGTACACAGGACTTCGGCGTCGAGCAACAGCCGCCCGGTCGACGTGATGCCGCGTTCGCCCTGGGATCGGGCGACGTCGAATCGCAGCTCGGTCAACACCGGTGCCGGCCTGCGGAAGGTGACGACCAGGGATCGCGTTTTGCCGGAAAGGCCGGTGACGCAGTTGTGGTGCTGAATGACGCAGTCGAAGAAGACACCCAGGAACCCACCGTGCACCAGTCCCGGTGGGCCCTCATAAACCAGCGGGAACTCGACAGTGCCCGTTGCCTTCTCGGCATCGAGTTGGTCGAACCGGTATTCGGGAAAGCACGGGTTGTACGCACCGATGTCGGTGGCGTGGTTGAGGTAGACGCGCCGGGCGTCGTCGGGCAATTCGCCGATGCGCGGCGCGTTGTCCGTCGGCGCCGCGGCCGCCAGTTCGTTTTCCCACTCGGCGAACTTCTGCAGCATGGCGTCCACCGCGCGGTGCGGGTGCTCCAGCGATACCAGCAACGAGCTCAGGCGCCGCATGGCGGCAGCCGCGGCCACGGTCTGGGCGAGCGGTGCCTCACCGAATCGCGCGCCGCCGTTGCCCGTCGACGTCGGCGCTGTATGCCCCTCCGACAATGTCATCTGCGCCACTCCTCTTCCCCGCAAGCGGGAGGTACCCCCACATCGCTGCGCTCTGCATCGTCGCCGGCGCGGCCATGGTTCTCTCTTTCACCTGAGTGTTCCGCAGGCAGCGTATCCTTGCTAACTTATACAGCGTATCAATCGTATTGCCTACTGTATGGGTAACCGTATCGGCGGAGAAAGGCCGGATTCGACGGTGAGTCAGGGGGCCGACACGGCCGGTGCCGAGGGTTCGGTAACAGTGCACCGAGACGGTGCGGTGTTGCTGGTGACGCTCGATCGCCCAGCCCGGCGTAATTCGTTGACACAGTTGATGATCGGTACGCTGGTCGACACGCTCACCGATGCTGCCGTCGACGACTCGCTACGCGCCGTGCACATCCGGGGCGCAGGCGATCACTTCTGCGCGGGCGCCGACTGGGTGGCCGCCAACGATCCCGGCGCGCGGCGCCCCCGCACCGGGGACCTGGTGAGGCGGATCCCCCATGCCGCTCACCGGGTGATCGAGCTCGTCGCAACCATTCAGCTGCCGGTGGTGTGCAGCGTGCGGGGCTGGGCCGTGGGGTTCGGCTGCAATCTCGCCCTGGCCGCGGACTTCGCCGTGGCCGCCGAAGATGCAATCTTCTGGGAGCCGTTCATCGACCGCGGATTCAGCCCGGACTCGGGGTCCACCTGGCTGCTCCCCCGCCTCGTCGGTCTGGCGCGGGCCCGGCGCATGCTGCTGCTTGGCGAGCAGGTCAGCGCGCGGGATGCGACCGACTGGGGACTGATCCACCAGACGGTCAGCGGTTCTGATCTCGACCATGCCGCCGGGGAGCTGGTGGGCCGACTGGCCTGCGGGCCGACGGCCGCGATCGGCCTGGCCAAACAGGCGCTCAACTTCGGCCAGCAGGCAACGCTGGGCCAATCGTTGACCCAGGAGCTGTTCAACCTGGAATTGTCGTGCAGAACAAGCGATTTCAAAGAAGGTTTGGCGGCCTTCGGGCAGCGGCGGGATCCGAAGTTCGATGGCCGATGATCGAAGGAATGATTGATGCCCACTGATTCGTTCGACACGATCAAGTACGAAGTCGCTCGCCACACCGCGACCATCACCCTGAACCGGCCGGATGCCCTCAACGCGCTCAGCCCGCACATGATCACCGAGCTTCGCGCCGCCTACGACGAAGCCGAAAGCGACGACAAAGTCTGGCTGACCATCGTCACCGGCACCGGCCGCGCCTTTTGCACCGGCGCCGACGTCAAGGAGATTCCGGAAGACGGCAAGGTGATCTACGAGCGCCCATACCTGTCGACGTACGACCAATGGGAGGCACCGCAGGAGGGCACGCCACCGTTTCGCAGCACGGCCAAGCCCGTGCTGACCGCCGTGAACGGAATCTGCTGCGGCGCCGGAATGGATTGGGTCACCACGACCGACATCGTGATCGCATCCGAGCAGGCGACCTTCTTCGATCCGCACGTCAGCATCGGGCTGGTGGCCGGCCGGGAACTGGTGCGGGTGTCTCGCGTGCTGCCCCGCACGATTGCGCTGCGAATGGCCTTGATGGGCAAGCACGAGCGGATGGGTGCCCAACGCGCCTACGAGCTCGGTTTGATCAGCGAAATCATCGAACACGACCGCCTGCTGGAGCGCGCCCACGAGATCGCCGATATCGTCAATTCCAATGCGCCGCTGGCCGTTCGGGGCACGCGACTGGCCATTCTCAAGGGCCTGAACGTGCCGCTGCACGAGGCGGAGATACTCGCCGAGACCTTCCGCGAGCGGGTGCTGCGCACCGAGGACGCGCAGGAGGGACCGAAGGCGTTCGTCGAGAAACGCAGGCCGAACTGGCAATGCCGATGACGTTCGAAACCATCCTGCTCGAGGTCGACGCGCAGGACCACGTCGCGACCATCACGCTGAATCGCCCCGATCAGCTGAATTCGTTCAACCGCACCATGTGCGAGGAGATGGCCCGCGCGTGGCGCACGGTCAAGCTCGACGACTCGGTGCATGCGGTGGTGTTGCGCGCCGCCGGAGATCGGGCGTTCAGCGCCGGCCTGGACATCAAGACGCCGTACGGGCAGCCCGAAAACATCTGGAACCATGAGGATCCCGGCGAATCCCTGAGCCCCAAGTGGCAGAAGATGTGGAAACCCGTCGTCTGCGCGGTCCAGGGCATGTGCACGGCGGGCGCGTTTTACTTCATCAACGAATCCGACATCGTCATCTGTTCCGAGGACGCCACGTTCTTCGACTCTCACGTGTCCGCGGGCCTGGTCTGCGCATTGGAGCCGATCGGCCTGATGCGGCGCATCGGCCTGGGCGAGACTCTGCGTATAGCACTGATGGGCAACGACGAACGGGTCAGCGCCGACACTGCGCTCCGTATTGGATTGGTATCCGAGGTCGTTGCGGCCGAACGGCTATGGAGCCGCGCCCACGAGATTGCGGCGACCATCGCCGCCAAACCGCCGACCGCGACCGCGGGAACGGTGAAAGCGATTTGGGAGTCGCTGGACAAGCCGTACCGTGCCGCACTGGATCAGGGCCTGATCTACACCCGGCTGGGAAACCCGCTGGGCACCGCCGAGCTGGCGGCTCAGAGCGACTCCCAAACCCGGATGGGCAAACCGGAGATTCGCTGATGTCGCGTCACACCCTGGCCCAACGCATCGCCGAAGTGCTTGACCTAGAGCCGGACTCGCATGCTGTTGAGTATGGCGGGCAGTGGATCTCCTGGGCTCGGGTCGCGGCATCAGCACAACGCATCGCGGCCATTACCTCCGGAGCCGAGGTCGGGATGATGTTACGCAACCGGCCTGGACACGTGGCCGCCTTTTTGGGCGTGCTGCTGGGCGGTGGAACGGTCGTGGTCATCAACCCGTCGCGCGGTCACGAGCGCACCAAGGACGACATCGTGGGTCTGCGGCTTCCGGTGATCGTCGGCGAGCGCGACGATCTGACGACGCTGGTACCCGCGGGCACGCCGACGGTCCCGATTTCGGGCCTATTGGATGACGCCGATACGGTCGCGCCGCCCGCCTGCGACACCGGCCCGCCGTCCGACGTCGCGGTGCGCATGTTGACCAGCGGTACGACCGGCCCGCCCAAGCGAATCGACCTGAGTTATGACACGCTGGCGCGCAGCGTCATGGGTCCGAACGCGGAGCGGGCGGCGTCGCCCGACGGACTGCGGCGCGGCGTCGCGATCGTGAATTCACCGCTGGTGCATATCGGCGGGGTATTCCGCGTGCTGCAATGCGTCGCCGAGGCGCGACCGTTCGTGCTGCTGGAACGATTCGAGCTCAACGCGTGGGCCGAGGCGGTGCGCAAGCATCGACCCCGTGCGGCGTCGCTGGTGCCGGCCGCCTTGCGCACCGTATTGCACTCCGATGTTCCGCGCGCCGACCTGGAAAGCCTGCGGGCCGTCACTTGCGGGACGGCGCCGCTGTCGGCCCAGGATGCCGACGCCTTCACCGAGAAGTACGGCGTACCGGTGTTGACCTCCTATGCGGCAACCGAATTCGGTGGCGGTGTGGCCGGCTGGACCCTTCCCGACCATCAGCGCTACTGGCAGACCAAACGGGGCAGCGTCGGCCGGGCCAATTCCGGCGCTCAGCTCAGGGTGGTCGCTGAGGACGGAACCCCCTTGGGCCCAGACGAAGTCGGCATGCTGGAGGTCAAGCCGGGACAGCTTGGGCCTGCCGCGCCATGGATGCGGACCACTGATATGGCGCGGATCGACGACGACGGGTTTCTCTGGATCGTCGGGCGCGCCGACCAGGCGATCATCCGCGGCGGTTTCAAGGTGATGCCCGACGACGTTCGTGCCGTGCTGGAAAGCCACCCCGCGGTGGCCGGCGCGGCCGTGATCGCCCGGCCCGACGAGCGGCTCGGCGAGACACCGGTCGCCATGGTTGAGCTGCGTGAGAGGGCCCACGCCGATGCGGAGGCGCTGGTCGAGTACCTACGAGGGCGGTTGGCACGTTACGAGATACCCACCGAGATCGCGATCGTCGATACCATCCCCCGAACACCTTCGGGGAAAGCCGATCTCGGTGCGGTACGGGACTACTTCCGCGAGCCCGCCGCGCGGCGCGACCATGCGCGTTGATTCATTGACGGTCGCCGGGATATTGCGACGCCAAGCCCGCTCGCGCGAAAATCACCCGCTTCTCGTCTGTGATGGCGACCGGATCAGCTACGCCCAGGCCGATCACCGCTCGACGAAGCTCGCCCGCGGTCTGATCTCCTTGGGCGCCGGCAAGGGGACGCATGTAGGGCTGCTCTATCCGAACGGGCCCGAGTTTGTGGTCGGGATGCTGGCTGCGGCGCGCATAGGTGCCGTAGTGGTTCCGTTCTCCACCTTTGTCACCGCCCGCGAGTTGCGCGAGCAACTGGTCGACAGCGACGTAGAAATCCTGTTGACCACCGCATCTTTTCGCTCTCACGATTACGTGCAACGGCTGTCCGAAATCCTCTCCGATGCCGATCTCGGCTCCCGATTGTTTTGTGCCGCGGCACCGCAGCTGCGTCATGTCGCGGTCACTCACGAGGCCGTTTACGGGCGGGCCGACACCGTGAATCCCGCGCTCGTCGCGGCAATGGAAGAGGACGTTTCGGAAGCTGATCCGCTGGCGATCGTGTACACGTCGGGTTCCACCAGCGCACCGAAGGGAGCGATGCACACCCACGGCTCCCTGCTCGCGCATCAGCAAAGCCTCAACGGGATCCGGGGCTTGACCGACGACGACAGGCTGTTCTGTAATTCGCCGTTCTTCTGGATCGGCGGGTTTGCGTACGGCCTGCTCGCGACCCTGGCGGCCGGATCGACTCTGGTGTGTTCCAACGCCACCGACGCGGGCGCGACACTCGACCTGCTGGAAGCCGAAAGACCAACCATGACCAACGGGTTCGCGGCCGGAATCGCCCACCTGGCCGACCACCCGACCTTCCCCCAGCGCGATCTGACTTCGATGCGGCGCGGCAACCTGTACTCGATCATGGCTCCCGACGCCCGCCCGGCGGACCCGGAGCTGCGGCACAACATGCTGGGTATGACCGAGGCAGGCAGCGTCGTGCTGATCGGCGATGACGAATCCGACCAGCCCGAGCGCCGGCGCGGCTCGTTCGGCAAGCCGGCTCCGGGGTTTGAGACCAAGGTCATCGATCCCGAAACCGGCGCCGTCAAACCGGTCGGCGAGGTCGGCGAGTTATGTATTCGCGGGCCGTATTTGATGCAGCGCTATCACAAGCGCAGCCGCGAAGAATGTTTCGACGCTGACGGATGGTTCCACACCGGCGACTTGGCGCGCGTCGATGCCGACGGATTCGCCTATTTCGTCGGCCGGCTCAGCACGATGATCAAAACGGGCGGCGCCAATGTCTCGGCGGCCGAGGTGGAGAAAGCCATCAGTAAGGTCACCGACGGGGCGCCGGCCTATGTGATCGGGATTCCGGACTCCCGGCGTGGGCAGGTCGTCGCCGCGGTGGTCGTCCAGGCGGACGGCGCTGACCACTTCGACGGAGCCGCACTGGCCGCGCTTCTCAAAACGGAACTGTCCGCGTTCAAGATCCCCAAGCGATTCGTCGCCCTGCGCAGTGCCGAGGTTCCGCTGCTGTCCAGTGGGAAGGTCGACATGCGCCGCCTCAGGGAGCTCTTCGATGAGTAGCACCATCGACGAGCTGGTACGGTTGCGGGCCGACCGCGATGGTGACGCGCCGATGGCGATCGATCCCACCTCTCGCATCAGCTACCGCGAACTCGACTCGACCACACGTGATTTGGCCGCCATCTTGATCGAGGCCGGCGTGGGCAAGGGCACACGGGTAGGGCTCATCATGCCCAACGGCACCCGCTGGGTGCAGATCGCCGTCGCCCTCACCCGTATCGGCGCGGTGCTGGTCCCACTCAGCACCCTGCTGACAGCAGCAGAGCTGACCGCGCAGCTAAGAGCGGGCTCGGTGCAATTCCTGCTCAGCGTCGAAGAATATCGTGGGCACCGCTACCTCGATGACCTCGAGGCGATACGGCCGACCGCCCTACCAGCCTTACGCGCGGTTTGGTCGGCCGACCGGCTCGAAAACGCCCGCGCGAGTGAGCGGGCCCGCGACATCGTCGACCCCATGGCAGCGACGGTCACACCCGCCGACTCCCTGGTGATCATGTTCACCTCCGGCAGCAGCGGCCCGCCCAAGGGAGTTATCCACTCGCACGGCAACGCATTGGGTGCCGTGCGGTCGGGCCTTGCGGCTCGCTGCATCACCTCTAAGACCCGCTTGTATCTGCCGATGCCCTTCTTCTGGGTGGGCGGTTTCGGCAGCGGCATACTGTCGGTCCTGCTGGCCGGCGCCACCCTGGTGACCGAAGAAATTCCGCGGCCGGCGACGACCCTGAGACTGCTGGAAGACGAACGGGTCAACCTGTTTCGCGGCTGGCCGGACCAGGCCGAAGCATTGGCACGACACGCCGCCGACATCGGCGCCGACCTGTCGGCTCTTGGGCCGGGAAGTCTGCAGGCCCTGTTACCGCCCGAGCAGCGCGCCCAGCCCGGCGCGCGGGCCACGCTGTTCGGCATGACCGAAACCTTCGGGCCGTACTGCGGTTATCCCGCCGACACCGACATGCCCGCTTCTGCATGGGGTAGCTGCGGAAAACCGTTCCCCGGCATGGATGTCCGCATCATCGATGCCGACAGCGGTGTGCCCGTCGCGCGCGGCGCCACCGGCATGATTCACATCCGCGGGCCGCACACGCTGCGCGGCATCTGCGGACGCACGCGCGAGGACCTCTTCACGGCCGACGGCTTCTACCCCACCGGTGACCTAGGCCACCTCGACGACGATGGATTCCTGTTCTATCACGGGCGATCCGACGACATGTTCAAAGTCAGCGGCGCGACCGTCTACCCCAGTGAGGTCGAGAGTGCGCTGCGCACGATCGACGGCATCGACAACGCCTTCGTCACCAATGTCCCCGGCGCTGCGGGCAATCGGGTGGGCGCGGCGGTGGTGTGCCGCGCCCTGACAGCCGAGCAGTTGCGCGACTCCGCGCGAACTCTGTTGAGCGCCTTCAAGGTCCCGACGGTGTGGCTACTGCTGGAATCCGACGACGATGTCCCGCGCGGTGGCACCGGCAAGGTCGACATCCGTCGACTGCGCGCGATGTTGTCCGACCGGGCTCAGGGGACCCGCGTCCAGTGCTGACAGTTCTGCGACTCGAACGCCTTCACCGATGAGTTGATGTTCGCGAACATCGGACCGACGGACATATTCGTTTGGACCACATGGTCCTTGTTCGCGTCCGGCGTGCTGTAGGTGAACCACGCACACATCGAGTCTTGGGTCGGCACATTGTTGATCCACACCCCAAACGTCGAGGCCGAACCCGCCGTTCGGTAAAGACCCGGCAGGATATCGGGGCCCACCACAAAAATTCCATTGCCGGGGATCGGGTCGAGCAGGTCGGCATCCGCCGGTGCTGGAATCACGATCGCTGAAACGCAGGCAACCAATATACTGCTGAAATGCGAAGCGGTGGGGACATTGTTCCTCGCTTTGCTCTCCTGCCCCCTTGGGTTGCAGCGTAGGCGTAGGTGCGCAGCGCGACAAGAGATGGCGCCGGGGCGGCTTCAGGAGGGCGTTGAACCGCCGATGTCGGCCACCACCCCGCGCGCGACGAGGTGGTCGATCAGCGGCACCGCGCCGGCGGCAAGGTGTTCCGACATCGCCGCGCGGGCGAGCTTGTCGTCGTGCTTCTTCAGCGCGGACAGGATCCGCCGATGGTCCTGCATCGATTGCCGGGGCCAGCCCTCGATGGCGGGAAACACCGATTCGGGGGCATACCGGGTGATCTGTGACATCAGCTGAGCGAGCTTGGGCGAGTCCGCCGCGACATTGATGGCACGGTGAAATTCGTGATTCAGCCGCACGGTGCGTTCGTGCTCATCGCCGGCGTACGCATCCTCGAGCTGCGCCTGGATCTGCGTCAGCTCGTGCAGTTGCTCATCGGTGATGTTGAGTGCCGCCCGCGCGGCCAACTCACCGCCGACGTGCGCCTGCACATTCGCCACATCGGTGACGTCGCGTCCGGTCACCGGCAGCACCACAAAGCCACGGCGCGGCTGCTGATTGATCAGGCCTTCGGCGCACAGCGCGAACAGCGCCTCGCGCACCGGTGTGACGCTGATACCCAGCTCCGCGGCCAATTGATCCAGCCGAACGTACGATCCGGCGGCATACGCCCCATCGAATATCCGCCGGCGAATGAGGCGTGCGACGTCCTCGGAAAGTTGAGGCCGCGCAGCGAAATCCGGAACGGTCATCTGCCTACACCTGATACTCGGCGAGCAGTCGCTTGCTGATGATGTTCTTCTGGATCTCACTGGTGCCCTCGCCGATGAGCAGGAACGGCGCGTCGCGCATCAGCCGCTCGATTTCGTATTCCTTGGAATAGCCGTAGCCGCCGTGGATCCGGAAACTCTGTTGGGTGACTTCGGTGCAATACTCGCTGCACAGGTATTTGGCCATCCCGGCGGCGACGTCATTGCGCTCCCCCGAGTCCTTCAGGCGTGCGGCATTGACCATCATCAGATGTGCGGCTTCGACTTTGGTCGCCATCTCGGCGAGTTGAAACGCGATGGCCTGGTGCTCGGCGATCGGCTTTCCGAAGGTCTGGCGCTGCTGCGCGTAACGCACCGCAAGCTCGAAGGCGCGAATCCCGAGACCGCACGCGCGGGCCGAAACATTGACCCGGCCCACCTCGATGCCGTCCATCATCTGAAAGAAGCCTTGGCCGGTGGTGCCGCCGAGCACGTCGTCGGCGCTGGCCCGGTAGCCGTCGAAAATCATCTCCGTGGTTTCGATCCCCTTGTAGCCCAGCTTCTCGATTTTGCCGGGAATGCGCAGCCCGGGAACGACTTCGCCGAAACCGACCGGCTTCTCGACGAGGAACGCGGTGAGATTGCGGTGCGGTTTGTCCGAGCCTTCGTCCGTGCGAACCAACACCGCCACCAGCGTCGACGTTGCGCCGTTGGTCAGCCACATCTTCTGGCCGTCGATGGTGTAGGTGCCGTCGTCATCACGCCGGGCCCGGGTGCGGATCGCGGCCACGTCGGAACCCAGCTCCGGCTCCGACATCGAGAAGGCGCCCCGCGTCTCACCGACCGCCATCCGCGGCAGGAACTGCTGCTTCTGCTCGTCGGTGCCGTGCTGGCGCAGCATGTACGCCACGATGAAGTGCGTGTTGAGCACACCGGACACGCTCATCCAACCGCGGGCCAGCTCCTCGACACATAGGGCATAGGTCAACAGCGACTCACCCAGCCCGCCGTACTCCTGGGGGATCATCAGGCCGAACAACCCCATCTCCCGCATCTGGTCGACGATCGCCTGCGGATAGGTGTCAGCGCGTTCCAGCTCGGCCGCGTGGGGAATGACTTCCTTCTCGACGAATTTCCGTACGGTGGCGATGATCTCGGTCTGCACCTCGGTCAACCCGAGGGTCTGGGCGAGTCTGGTCATGTGCTGCGTTCCTTTGCTCAGCGGGCGATGGTCTTGTCGGTCACCAGACGGTCGATGTCGGCGGCGCTCAACCCCAACCGCGCGAGGACGTCGGCGGTGTCCTGGCCCAGGGCGGGCGCGGGCGCGCTGGCCGGATGTGTGCCGTCGAACGCGGCCGGCAGGCCCGGGGCGAAGTATTCGCCGAGGCCGGGTTGTCGTAATCGCGAAAACATCGGATTATCAGTGACTTTCGGTCCCGCAGCGACCTCGGCGAAGGTGCGGTACCGCTCGAACAGCACCGTGGTGCCGGACAGCGCGGTGGCGATCTCGTCGGCGGTGTGACCGCTGAACCACGTGGCGAACAAACTCGACAGCACGTGACGGTAACGGTAACGATCGCCCTCGGACCCGAAATCGGCGCCCAACGCCCCGGCGAGCGCCGACACCGCGTCGTCAGTGCCCGTCACCGCAAGCAGGTCGCGAAAATGCCGGCCGGTCAAGGTAACCACCATGAACCTGGCCCCGTCACTACTGATGAAGTCCTGTCCGTACTGGCCGTAGATCGCGTTACCCAGCCGTTCACGTTGCGTCCCATTCACTTGCGGCTCGGTCAGCAACCCCAGGTTCGCCGCGGTGGCCAGGGCGACATCCTCCAACGCCAGGCTGATCCGGGCCCCCGCGCCCGACTGCTCGCGGTGGCGGACGGCGGTGACGACGGCCAGAGCGGCGTACAGGCCGCAGCACACGTCCCAGGCCGGCAGCACATGGTTGATCGGACCGGCATGACCGGCCGGTCCGGTGACGAGTGGATAGCCGAGACCGGCGTTGACCGTGTAGTCCACGCCGGTGGAACCGTCACCGCGCCCGAGTAATTGAACGTGGATCACGTCCGAGCGTTCGGCCGCCAGGGTTTCGTGGCTGAGCCAGGCCAAGCCCGCAGCGTTGGTCACCACGATGCCGTCACCCTCGATGATCAACCGCTGGACCAGTTCACGGCCATCCGGTGAGCGCAGATCGATAGTGGCCGAACGCTTACCCTTGTTCAGGCCGGTCCAGTAGATCGACGTACCGTCCGCCGCCAGTGGCCACCGCTGCACATCGGAAGCGCCGCCGATGGGGTCGACCCGGATGACCTCCGCGCCAAGCTGACTCAGCGTCATGCCGCACAGTGGCGCGGCGACGAAACTCGATACCTCCACGACGGTCACGCCGGCCAACGGCGACGCCGGGTCGGTCATTGCGATACAACCCGCTCGAAGATGGCGGCCAGGCCCTGGCCGCCGCCGATGCACATGGTCTCCAGGCCGTAGCGCGCCTCGCGCCGATGGAGCTCGCGCGCCAGGGTCGCCAGCATCCGGCCGCCCGTCGCACCCACCGGGTGGCCCAGCGAGATCCCCGAACCGTGCACATTGGTCCGCTCGTGATCGGCGGCGCCGAACTTCCATTCCCGCATCACCGCAAGCGCTTGCGCGGCAAAGGCTTCGTTGAGCTCGATGAGGTCGATGTCGGTCAGCCGCAGGCCCGCCTTGGCCAGCGCCACCTCGGTCGCAGGCACCGGCCCGATGCCCATGACGTCGGGTGCGACGCCTGCCACGCCCCACGACACCAGGCGCACGAGCGGCCTCAGGCCGTACTCATGGGCCTTCTCCGGCGTGGTGATCACGCACATCGATGCCGCGTCGTTCTGCCCGCTGGCGTTGCCGGCGGTGACCGTCGCCTCCGGATCATCCTTCAGTAGAACGGGTTTGAGCTTGCCCAGCGACTCGACCGACGTGTCGGCGCGCGGGTGTTCGTCGGTGTCGAGGAGCTCCTCGCCGCTGCGGGTGCGGACCGCGACCGGGATGATCTCTTCGGCCAAGATGCCGTCTTTCTGCGCGGCGACGGCTCGCTGGTGGCTCCGCACGGCGAGCTCGTCCTGCTCCTGGCGTGAAATGCCGTACCGGCGACGCAGATTCTCGGCCGTTTCCAGCATTCCGCCGGGCACCGGGTAACTCCGGCCGCCGGCGGTCGTGCGCCCCCGGGCCAGCCCGTCGTGCACCTGTACACCATTGCGGGCGCCGCCCCAACGCATGTCGGTGGAGTAGAAGGCGACGTTGCTCATGCTCTCGCAGCCCCCGGCGACGACGAGGTCATTGTCCCCGGCGCTCACCTGCAGGCACGCTTGGATGACCGCCTGCAGGCCCGAGCCGCAACGCCGATCGACCTGCATACCCGGAACCGTCACCGGCAGGCCCGAATCCAGCGCCACCACGCGCCCGATCGCCGGCGCGTCGCTGTTGGGATAGCAGTGGCCGAGGATCACGTCCTGCACGGCGTCCGGCGCCAGCCCGGTCCGCTCGAGCAACCCCTTCAGCGCGGTGACGCCGAGGTCGACGGCGCTGCACGCCTTGAACATTCCGCCGTAGCGGCCGATCGGCGTCCGGATGGGCTCACAGATGACAGCCTCGGCGTTCATAGGTGCCGACCGCCGGTGATTTCCATGACGGTGCCGGTCATGTACGACGACAGATCGGAAGCCAGGAACAGCGCCACGCTGGCGACCTCGCTGGGCTCGCCGGCCCGGCCCAGCGGCACCTCGGCAACCTTGGAATCCCAAATGCGCTGTGGCATAGCCTCCGTCATTGCGGAGCGGATCAAGCCGGGAGCGATCGCATTCACCCGGACGCCGAGGTAGGCGAGCTCTTTGGCGGCCGCCTTGGTCATGCCGACAATGCCGGCCTTGGCCGCCGAGTAGTTGGTCTGGCCGATCATGCCGACCTTGCCGGACACCGAGGACATGTTGATGATGGCGCCGCGCTTGTTTTCACGCATGACGGCGGCGGCCAGCCGGGTGCCGTTCCAGGTGCCCTTCAGGTGCACGTTGATCACCTGATCGAATTGCTCCTCGGTCATCTTGCGCATCGTCGCGTCGCGGGTGATCCCGGCATTGTTGACCATGATGTCCAGCCCGCCGAATCGCTCGACCGCGGTCTGGATCAAGGTTTCGACGTCGGACGACC
The DNA here is from genome assembly GCF_059812385.1 of Mycobacterium sp. NGS58. Classification (NCBI taxonomy): domain Bacteria; kingdom Bacillati; phylum Actinomycetota; class Actinomycetes; order Mycobacteriales; family Mycobacteriaceae; genus Mycobacterium; species Mycobacterium sp. NGS58. Next base: position 16,952 of record NZ_JCALCO010000025.1, read on the forward strand.
GGGTGACGTCACACCGAACCGCGATCGCGACATCGTCGCCACCCAACTGTTTGGCCACCACCTGGGTTTCCTCGAGGTTGACGTCGCCGAGCACGACTCGCGAGCCCTCGGCGACGAAGCGCTCCGCGATGGCCAAGCCCAGCCCTTGCGCTCCCCCGGTGATTACCGCGGTCTGACCCGTCAACATCGCCACCTGGATCACACACCCTTCACTGTTGTCGCCACGAACGAACACTCGTTAAGCAAATATCATATTTGATATAGGATCCTGCTCGGAACCGGGGTGTCCCGGATCGAGAGAGGAGTGTGGAGCCCATGGCCACCGCCGAAGCCGCCGAAGTGTCCGACGAGGACTTTCGCGAGATCCTCGCTCAGACAAGGCAGTTCGTCCGCAGCGCCGTCGTTCCCCGCGAGCGGGAAATCCTCGACACCGATTGTGTCCCAGACGGCCTGCGCGACGAGGCCAAAAAGATGGGCCTGTTCGGCTACGCGATTCCCCAGCGGTGGGGTGGCCTCGGCCTCAACCTGATGCAGGACGTCGAGATGGCGATGGAGTTGGGATACACGTCGCTGGCGCTGCGTTCGATGTTCGGCACCAACAACGGCATCGCCGGACAGGTGTTGGTGGGGTTCGGCACCGACGAACAGAAATCCCGCTGGCTCGAGTCGATCGCGTCCGGCGACGTCGTCGCCTCCTTCGCGCTGACCGAACCCGGCGCCGGGTCGAACCCGGCCGGCTTGCGTACCAAAGCCGTTCGCGACGGCTCCGGGAAGGACGCGGCTTGGGTGATCTCCGGGCAGAAGCGCTTCATCACCAACGCGCCCGTGGCCGATCTCTTCGTGGTGTTCGCGCGTACCCGGCCGGCCGACGATCAGGGCCCGGGAATCGCCGTCTTCCTGGTCCCCGCAGACGCCGCGGGAGTCGAGGTGGGCGCCAAGGACGCCAAGATGGGCCAGGAGGGGGCTTGGACGGCCGACGTCAATTTCAACGACGTGCGAGTCGGCTCCGATGCGCTGATCGGCGGCAGTGAAGACCACGGATATCGGGCGGCCCTGACGTCGTTGGCCCGTGGACGGGTGCACATCGCAGCGCTCGCGGTGGGCGCCGCCCAACGCGCGCTGGACGAATCGGTGTCGTACGCCGCCACCGCGACGCAGGGTGGGACGCCGATAGGGAACTTCCAGCTGGTGCAGGGCATGCTCGCCGACCAGCAGACCGGCGTGATGGCCGGCCGCGCGCTGGTGCGCGAAGCAGCTCGGCTGTGGGTCGCCGAGGAGGATCGCCGGGTCGCGCCATCGGCGGCCAAGGTCTTCTGCACCGAAATGGCCGGCAATGTCGCGGATCTCGCGGTGCAGATTCATGGCGGCACGGGCTATATGCGAGGCGTTGCCGTCGAGCGCATCTACCGCGATGTGCGCCTGCTGCGGCTGTACGAGGGCACCAGCGAAATTCAGCGTCTGATCATCGGATCGAGCCTCGTCAAGGCGGCGCAGCGGTAAGAGCGGCTACGCAGCCGAAATCGAATGGAGGAGCATCTATGAGCGGCAGGCTTGCCGGAAGAGTGGCATTCATTACCGGCGCGGCCCGCGGCCAGGGCCGGGCGCACGCGGTGCGCATGGCCCAGGAGGGCGCCGACATCATCGCCGTCGATATCGCCGGCAAGCTGCCGTCATGCGTGCCCTACGATCCGGCGACTCCCGACGACCTGAGCGAAACCGTGCGCCTGGTCGAAGCAACCAACCAACGGATCATCTCGTCGGTTGTCGACATCCGCGACTTCGATGGTCTGCGAAAGGTCGTCGCGGATGGTGTCGCGGAGTTGGGCCGGCTGGACATCATCGTCGCCAACGCCGGGGTGGCGGCTCCGCAGGCGTGGGACGACATCACACCGGAGAACTTCCGCGACGTCATGGACGTCAACGTGACCGGCACCTGGAACACCGTGATGGCCGGCGCCGACAAGATCATCGAAGGGGGACGCGGCGGCTCGATCATCCTGATCAGTTCCGCGGCCGGCATGAAGATGCAGCCCTTCATGATCCACTACACCGCCAGCAAGCACGCCGTCACCGGGCTGGCGCGGGCCTTCGCCGCGGAATTGGGCAAGCACTCTATCCGAGTCAACAGCGTTCACCCGGGTCCGGTGAACACCGCGATGGGCTCGGGCGACATGGTCAACGCGGTGGGCAAGACCATGGAGACCAATCCGCAGCTGTCGCACGTCCTCACACCGTTCTTGCCGGACTGGGTCGCCGAGCCGGAGGAGATCGCCGATACCGTGTGCTGGCTGGCCAGCGACGAGTCGCGTAAGGTCACCGCGGCCCAGATCCCGGTCGACCAGGGCTCGACGCAGTACTGATCGCCGGTCGCGCGGGAATAGCTCCACGGTCGCGGCGTTTGGACTCGTCATGAAAGCCTTCAGCGAAACCGAGCGCCAGGAATTCCTCGCCGACAAGCACGTGGCGGTGCTGTCCGTCGCGGCCACCGAAGGCCGGCCGCCGGCCAGCGTCCCGATCTGGTACGACTACACCCCCGGTGGCAACGTCCGGATCATGACCGGGGCGTCTAGCCGCAAGGCCCGTCTCATTACGCAAACGGGTGCGGTGACGCTGGTGGTTCAGCGCGAGGAGCCGCCGTATCAGTACGTCGTGGTCGAGGGCACCGTCGTCGAGACCACCAACCCGGCTCCGGCCGACCTGCAGGAATCGATCGCCATCCGTTACCTCGGGGAGGAGGGCGGGCGCGCGTTCGTGCAAAGCATGGAAGGCGTCGAGGAGGTGTTGTTCACCATCCGGCCCGACCGCTGGCTGAGCGCCGACTTCACCGGCGACCTCTGAGCCGCGAGATATACGCGCATCCGCCGATGTTTTGCGGCATGCGCTCAGCTCATGCTGGCTAACATGAGCGAAATCGATCCACGGGCGGGCGTGCAGCCGTTGGACTGGAGCGAACTAGGCATGAATGAGCCCTTGCCGACCGGCACGGTGACGTTGCTGCTGGCCGACGTCCAGGGTTCGACCCAGCTGTGGGACTCCCAGCCGCAGGAGATGACCGCGGCGATCGCGAAATTGGACCAGACACTTGCCGAGTTCGTGGCCGCCCATCACGGAATCCGTCCGGTCGAGCAGGGTGAGGGTGACAGCTTCGTCATCGCCTTCAGCCGAGCGTCCGATGCCGTGGCGTGCGCGCTCGCGTTGCAGCGCGCTCCCCTCGCGCCGTTGCGGCTACGCATCGGGGTGCACACCGGCGAGGTGCAACTGCGGGACGAGAACAACTACGTCGGTCCGGCCATCAACCGGACCGCCCGACTTCGCGAGCTTGCGCATGGCGGCCAGACGGTGTTGTCCGGCACCACCAGCGATCTGGTTGCCGACACGCTTTCCGACGACGTGTGGCTGACCGACCTCGGCACCCATGCGCTGCGAGATCTGCCCCGTCCCGAGCGAGTGGTGCAGTTATGCCATCCCGACCTCTGCAACGAATTTCCGCCCCTTCGAAAGCGCGACACCGTTGTCGCACAACGGCTTCCCACCCAGCTGACCAGCTTTGTGGGCCGCGACACCGAGATGGGCGACGTGCGAAGCATTCTCGCGCAAAACAGGTTGGTGACGTTGACCGGCGCCGGCGGCGTGGGGAAGACGCGTTTGGCGGTGGAGGTAACGGCCTCTGTCGCGGACGACTACGCCGACGGGATTTGCTATGTCGACCTGGCGCCGATCACCGACCCCGACCTGATGCCGATCACCGCGGCCCGGACGTTCGGTTTGCCCGACCAGCCGGGGCGATCTCCGGAGAAAGCCCTGCTGCAGTTCATCGGCGACCGGCACATGCTGATGGTGCTGGACAACTGCGAGCATCTGCTCGATGCCACCGCGGCGCTCACCACCGCGTTGCTGGCGGCCTGCCCGCGGTTGACGGCCTTGGCGACGAGTCGCGAGCCGATCGGCGTGAGCGGCGAAGTGATATGGCGTGTGCCGTCGCTGTCCTTCGAGGGCGACGCCGCGCGGCTGTTCGACGACCGCGCCCGCCACGCGCGTCCCGGGTTCAGCGTCAACGACGACAACGCCGCCGCGGTCAACGAGATCTGCCGCCGGCTCGACGGCATGCCCCTCGCCATCGAGCTGGCGGCCGCACGGGTGCGTGCATTGTCTCCCAACGAGATCCTCGCCGGCTTGCAGGACCGTTTCCGATTGCTGACCGGCGGGTCGCGGACCGCTGTGCGCCGCCAGCAGACACTGCAAGCCTCGGTGGACTGGTCGCACGCGCTGTTGACCGAGCCTGAGCGAATCTTGTTCCGCAGGCTCGGGGTTTTCATGGGCGGCTTCGACCTCGATGCCTGCCGAGAAGTGGTCTGCGACGAGGACCTGGCGACCCACCAGGTGCTCGATGTGCTGGCTCTGCTGATTGACAAGTCACTGGTGATCGCCGAATCCGTGGGCGGCGCAATGCGATACCGATTGCTGGAAACGATTCGCCAATATGCGCAGGAAAGATTGAGCGAGTCTCCCGAGGCCATCGGTGTCCGGCACAGGCACCGCGACCATTTCACTGCGATGGCAGCGGCACTCGAGACTCCTGGTGAAGTCAGCCTTGATCGCCTGATGGATCAAGCGGAGACCGACATCGACAATCTCCGAGCCGCGTTCGCGTGGAGCCGGGACAATTCGGACACCGATAGCGCATTGGAACTCGCCACGTCGCTGCAGCCGCTATGGCTTTCGCGTGGACGCCTGAGGGAAGGGTCGGACTGGCTCGACCTGGGCCTGGCCGACGCTGAGACAGGAGGCGCCGATGTGACGCCACGAGCGATGGCGCGTGCGTTGGCCGATAAAGCATTCCTGGACAACATGCGGGACGCGGAAAGCTTTGCGCAGGCGCAGCGTTCACTGGCCATCGCGCGTCAGCTGGATGACCCGGCACTGCTGGGCCGCACCCTCACCACTTGCGGACGCCTCGCCGCCTGGAACACCGGACTGGCCCGGCCTTACTTGGCGGAGGCGGAGAGCTTGATCCGACCCATGGGCGACCGGTGGAGACTGAGCCAGCTCCTCTACGCTCAGGCGATCACCGCCATAGTCGGCGCCGGAGACCTGGGCGCCGCGGTCGCTGCGGCAACCGAGGGCCGCGACCTCGCCGACGAAGTAGGCGATCAAGGCTATTCGCGCGGGTGCCGGTGGTGCCTCCTGGGAGCGCAATGGGTGCAAGGCGATGTGGCCGGGGCGGAAGCGCGGTCTCGTGAATTGTTGAACGAAGCGGACGCTGCGCACGCCCTGATCTGGCAGGTAAACGTCCGGTCGAGCCTGTGCCTGGTGCTATCTCAGAGCGGAAGGCCAGCCGAAGGCCGCGGCTTGGCGCTTGAGGCGCTCGACGGCGCCGCCGACATCGGCCGGTTCCAAGAAGGGGTGGTGTATGCGGCGCTCGCGTTCGCCGCGCTCGCCGAGGGCGATCTCGACGTGGCCATCGAAGCCAGCGACACAGCCCGCGAACGGTTCGGCGACTGGCCGGTTGTAACCACCACCGCCAAGCCCTCGGCTCAGGTCGCGCTGGCCCGTGGCGATCTGGCGGTGGCGCGTCGTTTCGCCGAGGATGAGGTCGCCGGCGCTTCCGGATGGTTCGCGGTCCAGGCGCTGATGACTCGAGCGCGCGTGGCCTTGGCGGAAAACGAGCCAGGCCAAGCCGAACGCGATCTCCACGACGCACTGAACCGTGCGGCGGAGACGCGAGCACACTTGTTTCTTCCAGACCTGCTGGAGTGCCTTGCCCGTTTGGCCCACCTCGCCGGAAGCCACCTGGAATCCGCGCGGCTTCTCGGCGCGGCGCACGCCATGCGTGAGCGAACCGGCATCGTCCGCTTTCGGGTGTACGACGCCGACTACGCGGCATCCGTGGAGTCGACCCGTCAAGCGTTAAGCGACAGGGAGTTCGATGACGCCTGGGGCGCGGGTGCGGGTCTGTCCACCGACGAGGCAATCGCCTACGCGCGCCGGGGACGAGGTGAACGCAAGCGACCGTCCAGCGGTTGGGACTCACTGACACCAGCCGAGCGCGACGTCGTCCGCCTCGTCAGCGAAGGACTGGGCAACAAGGACATCGGCGACCGGCTGTTCATCTCGCCGCGGACCGTGCAGGCCCATCTCACCCACGTCTACACGAAGCTGGGACTCACGTCACGCGTGCAGTTGGCGCAGGAAGCGTCTCGCCGATCAGTGCTCGATTAGGTCAAGCGTCCCCAGCTCGCGGATCGCCTGGCAGCCGCGGCTGAGCATGGCCAGCACCATGTCGTCGCCCCGCTCGGTGGCCGCGGCGAACGCAAAACCCAACGCCGAGATCAGCGGCGCCTGCAACACCCCGAGCCGGTAATCGCGCCAACATGTTTCGCTGTCGTAGTCGCTGATGCCGCCGGCCGTCAGCGCCTGGTGATAGTCGGCGACGAGCTCTCGTTCGACCGCGGCACGCAACCGCGGATTGAGACTGGTTGCGGCGAAGTAGGCGAGATCCCGGGCCGGTAAGCCCACGCCGAGCGTCTGCCAGTCCACCACGCTGACCCTGGTTCGTTCGGGATCGAACAGCAGGTTGTCCAGCCGATAGTCGCCGTGCAGCAAGGCGAACCGGTCGTACTCGGACAGCAACCACGGTGCAATCAAACCCATTGCCGCTCTGAACGTGTCGCGGTCTTCCGGGCTCATCCGATCACCGAGTTTCTCCAACGTGATGTCCGCGCTCATCTTCGCCACCTCGCCCATACCGTTGGCACCGGCTTCGTCCGGGCGGCCAAACGCGATACCGGGAAAATCGAGCCAGACAGGATCGCACCAACTGGGTGCGTGCAGGCCCGCCAGCGCGGTAACCGCAAGGCGCGCTTCGGTTTCGCCACATCCGATGAGCTGATCGCCCTGCACCGCAGGCGCCTGGTCGGCGAGTAGCAGAGCGAACTCCATTGCATCATCCGTGATCTCGGAATAGAAACACCGCGGTGTCGGCACCTGAACCCGATCCACCACCGAGGAGTAGAACGCGCATTCGCTGCGATAGCCGATGACCACCCGGTCGCGCACCGTATCGTCCTGGGCGGGCAGCTTGATCACAAACGTTTGCGGCAAATCGCCCGGATCCGTTGCATAGCGAGCGGCTACCCGGTAGGTCGCGCCGGTTTGTCCGGTACCGATCGCGACCACCTCCACGTCGGCGACGTCGACGGGCGTGCCGCCCCCGCTGAGCGCGGCCGACAACCACTGCGGGGTCACGTCGCCGGGGTAACGCGGTATCGACAGCACAGCACTCATACGCAGCGCGCCTCCTGTACAGCTCGGTCTGACTGACAAACTGTAAGGCATACCGCAAGAGCAGCGGCGAACCGCGGTGCGCTATTCTGCCAGAATCCGCCATTCGGCGGCTTCGCGCTGCTGGCGCCAGAATTCATCGAAACGACCGCCCGCAGCGAGCAATTCGTCAACCGTTCCGTCTTCGACCACTCGGCCGTTCTCGACGAACAGAACGCGGTCGGCGTGACTGATGCTGGCCAGCCGGTGCGCAACGATCACCTGGGTACGTGACTGCGGGTCGGCGGTGAGGGCGTCGACCACCGCGGCTTCGTTCTCGGTGTCCAGAGCGCTGGTCGCCTCGTCTACCAGCAGGATTGGCGCGGGTTTGAGCAGCGCGCGGGCGATGCTGACGCGTTGCCGCTCACCACCGGACAGCGCCGAGCCGCCCTCGCCGACGACGGTGTCGGCACCGTCGGGCAGCCGCCCGACGAGCTCCTCGACGCGGGCGAGCGCGACCGCCCGCGCGAACCGCTCGTCGCCGGCGCCAGGATCACCGGCGAACACGTTGTCACGGATCGACCCGTGGAACAGGTAGGGATGCTGGAATACCACGCTGCTGGTGGCGCGCCGCGCTTCACCGTCCAGCGTCGCCGCGTCCACTCCATCGATCAGCACCCGGCCGCCGGTGGGCTCGTGCAACCCGGCAATCAACGCCAGGATGGTGCTCTTGCCCGAGCCGGACGGTCCGACTATCGCCGTGGTGCTGCCCGGCTCCAAGGTGAAGCTGACCCCGTCGAGCACCGGCGCACCGGCACCGTCGTAGCGGAACACGACATCGTCGAAATCGATGCGGGGTGCCGCGTTGCCCGCGGTCGTGGCGGCGCCGGCATTCATCAGCGGCGCGGTGAGCACCGAGCGGATGTTGTCGAGCGTGGCACGGGTGCTTTCCAACGCCGGCGCCAGCTCGCTGATGGTGGTGAACGGTTCGAGATAGCGCACGATGACGACGATCAGCGCGATGGCCTCGGCCACCGTGATCGCTCCATTCAACTTCAGCGCGGTGGTCGCCCCGGCCAGCAGGATCAGCGCAAGCTGGCTCGCGAGGCTGAACAGCAGCTGCCCGGGAACTTGCATGGAGAGCAAGCGCATGGTGGCGCCGTGTTGGGCGGCCAGTGCGTCGCCGACGAGGCTCCTCGCGGGCTCGACGCGTCGCGCGGCTCGCAACGCCTGCTGTGTTCGGGCGAACTCGATGATCCGTTCGGTGAGTGCGCTGTTGGCGTCGGCGGCCGCGGCATCGGCGCGGCGCGCCAGGCGGGCCGATGCCCACAGCGCGCCCAGCAGCAGCGGCAGCCCACCCAGCGCGGCGACCCCCAGCTGCCAGGAGACCGGCAACAAGACCACCGCGATGGCCGCGGGCAGCAGGATGGCGGAGATCAGCGGGGTAAGCAGGTTGACGACCAGACCGACGAGTTCCGGGCCGGTGGCCGCGATCGCCTGCCGCGCGGTCGCGGTGTGCTGGGCGGTGAACCAATCCAGCCGCACTCCGGGCAGCAGATCCGCCACGTCGTGCTGGCTGTGATCCAGCACGGCGAAGCCCAGGTTGAAACCGATACGCGCCGTTGCGGTGTCGATCACCCAGCCGGTCGCGGTGGCCGCCGTGAGCCAGCCCAGCCAGGCCAGCGCGCGCGGCGGGTCGGCACTGAACAGCGCCCCGACCAACGGGACCAGCAGCACGGTGGCCACCGCGCGCACCATGACGGAGATCAATGCCAGCACCGTGTAGGTGATGACCCGGCTGCGGCGATCCGCCGGGACCAGCCTCAACCACGTGCGAATCATCGTGGCCCCTCGCCAATCGCGCCGGCCGTCAACTGGTCGCGACGGCCACCCTCCCACAACCGCCGGTATCTGCCGTCGGCGCGCAGCAATTCGTCATGTGTTCCGCGTTCGACGATGCGGCCATGATCAAGCACGACGATCTGATGGGCCCGGGTGATCGTATGCAATCGATGCGCGATCACCAACACTGTGCGGTCCTGCGTCAGCCGGCTGAGCGCTTGCTGCACAAGGTATTCCGATTCCGGGTCGGCAAAGGCGGTGGCCTCGTCGAGGATCAGCACCGGGGTGTCGGCCAGGATCGCGCGGGCGATGGTGAGCCGTTGGCGTTCGCCGCCCGAGAGCCCGCTTCCGGCGCCGAGCATGGTGTCGTAGCCGTGCGGCAGCGACATGATGCGGTCGTGGATTTGCGCCTCGCGCGCCGCCTGTTCGACCTGTGCGGCGGTGGCATCGGGGGCGGCCAGGGCGATGTTTCCTGCCACGGTGCCGCGCACCAATTGCGTTTCCTGCAGCACGAATCCGACCTGGGCATAGAGCTGATCGGCGGTCATCGACCGAATATCTTGTCCCCCAACGCGTATGGCTCCTTGCCCGACATCGTGGAATCGGGCGAGCAGGGCGGCCAGCGTCGATTTGCCCGACCCCGAGGGACCGACCAGCGCGGTGACCGTGCCGGGCCGCAGAGTCAGCGAGACATCGTGGATGACAGGAACGTCGGGCCGGTAGCCGAACCCGACTCTGTCGAACACCACCGTGGCTTCCGAATCCTGGGGGGCTTCGTCGTCGTCTCGCACGGCGAGGTCCGCCTCGTCGAGCGCGTTCTGCAGGCGCCGGGCGGCCAACATGCCGGCACGGATGCCGCCGAGGCCGTAGGCGATGCCGAGCAACCGTGCGCCGAATGTGGTGCCCAGCAATAAGAACGGCAGCAGATCCACCGGATTCATCCGGCCGGCGACTACCAAAAGTGTGCCCGTGACCGCGATGAGCCAGAGGAACGTTGCGGGACGGGTGACCAGATCCATGAAGGTCTTCTTGCCGGCCAGCGGGCGCTGCCAGGCGACCAGGAAGCCGACGTATTCGTCCAGGCGGCGCCGGAAGCTGGATGCGGCGGCCCCGCCGAAGACGCGGATCACCGGCTGGCCTTCCAAGTATCCGCCGGCCTCGCCGCTCATCGTCTCCGCCCAGCGTTGCGACTGCGGGATGCGCGGGCCCGACTGGATCGTGAGCGACGACGTCAGCACCAGGTACACGAGAACGGGCGCAAACAACACCAACGCGACCCGCCAGTCGACGGCGAACAGGTAGGCCAACACCGCGACCGGCGCGACCGCCGCGGCCACCGCATCGGGGACGGCGTGGGTGACCAGGTAGTGCAACGACAGGGTGTCGTCCTGCAGCAGTTGCTTGATCGACCCCGACCCACGTGCGGTGAACCAGCCAAGGGGTAGCCGAGACAGCTTGTGCAACAGTCGCGATCGCAAGTCGCGGGTGAACCGCGCGTCGACGACGTGGAGCCAGAGGGTGAGGGCGGCGCCGAGCAAGGCACCCAGACCAAGCAGCGACACGGCGGCGATACCGACACCCCACAGCCGGGACGCGGGCGCCCCGGAAAGCAGCAGCCGCGCCAACTCGACCAGTAACACGAAGGGCGCAAGTTGCACCAGCGTGATCATCGCCTGCAGCACGCCCGAGACGATCAACGCCGAGCGCAGCGGCGCGAGCAGTCGCCCGGCGCCCTGGGCACGCCAGTTCCCGCGGGCCGCCCCGGCGGGGGCCGTATCGGACACCTGCTGATCCGGTTCCAGCTGCGCCACAACGTCTTCCGCGCTGGGCACGACATGATCGGGTGCCCGCGGCTCGTCACCGCGCCGGGTGCCCATCGCACGCCCGGCGCTCCAATAGGCTTGGGCGTGGACCTCTGATTTGGGAAAGCCGAATTCGTCGCGCAGCCGTGCTCGCACCTGCTTGAGCGTCGTGGCTTCTGGCGTCGCCCACGCGTACCAGTCGGACCAATCCCGACTCTCTATCGCGGCGGCAAGCGACCTCTCGTCATGGCGGGCAACCCAGTGCACGCGCAGCCGAGGATGCTGCGCGACCGGGATCAGGGTGTCGTTGTCGTCGTGCTGTTCGAGGTACATCTCGATCGGAACGTCGTCGGGGACCACGCCGATGATCCCGTTCATCCCCGGGATGGATGCCGAGTCACCGATCAGCAGGTAACCGGCCGGCTGCTCGTCGGGCACGTCAAACCGCGACGAGCCCATCAAAGCCATAACCGCGATGGTGGATCCGGGCTGCACGGTGCGCGCCCATAACGACGCCGGCCCGGCGGGTTCGTGCAGCACGATGTCGACCGCGAAGCGACCCGCGGAAACGTCTGCCTCCGAGATCGTGTACGCGCGCTGGAATTCCGTTTTGGATCCGTCCGGATCCGGGAACCAGAACCGCAGCCACGCAGCCGGTTCGGTATCGACGTCCTCGAACAGCGTCGACGACGCCATGCGCACGCGGACGAAGTGTGGGGCGATCGCGACGGTCTCGAGGACCGTCGCGCTGTGGTCCCGCGCGCCGAAGCTGCGCAGCATCACACCGGAGAATCCGCGTGCCATTAGCGGTCCTTTCTCACGGTCACGAGTTGGTACGTTACCCCACAAACTAAGGGTTGCCTTACCATAGGTCGGTCGCGGTGCCCGTTCTCGCCCCGGCCAGTAACCTGGAAATGTGAGCACCGAGTCGGCGACGCCCGTGCTGCTTTATGACGGGGTATGTGGGGTGTGCAATCGGTCGGTGCGCACGATTTTGCGATTCGATCCCACCGGCCCCCTGCGATTCGCGGCGCTGGAGAGTGTTTTCGCCAAGGCGATCATCGACCGGCACCCGGAGATTGGCAGCGTCGACTCGGTGGTGTTCGTGGATGACCCGGGCGGGCCCATGGAGCGGGTGGCCGTCCGATCCGAGGCGGTGCTGCGTGTGGCGAGTTATCTCGGCGGAGCGTGGCGAATGTGCACGGTCGCGCGCGTGATTCCAGCTCCGCTACGCGACTGGCTCTACGACAGGTTTGCCGCGATTCGGTACCGCGTGGGCGGCAAGTACGACAGCTGTCCGTTGCCTGCGCCGGATGTCCGCGCCCGCTTCGTGGGAGACTGACCGGCGTCAATCAATGATCGGCGGCGCCGATGCAAGGTCCGCCTCGGACTCCTTGCGCTTCAGCTCGGCCAGCCTGCGGTCGTCCTCAGCCGCTTGACGGTGCTTCAGCGCAGACCGACGGTGTTCTGCCGTGTGCGAGACGCCCTGCTGAACGCTTTGATCTTGGATTCTCGCGAATCGCTCGTGCTCAGCTGCGGTTTCCTCGAGGCTATGTGCAGCTGACAGTCCCGCGCGAGCGGCGCGTTCGCGCGCCGCGCCGGCATTGCGTTCGGCAAGCGCGACGTCCTCTGCGGTGACGGCGTTTTCGCTTGATGGTTCGTTTTCAGTGCGCATGGCGTCTCTCCCTTGTTGCCCGTGAGTTCCAGGTACCCGCCAGGAGGGATTTGACGCTTACGCCGGTCCAGATTTCGTCCGGGGGGTGCGGAGCCGCGCCCACGATCACGGCGGACGGCGGCGCCTGCTTTGTGCGCGCTGGTGTTCTACCAGCTCGGCGAAGCGCTTTCTGACCGCGATTCAATGCCGTTGCAAAGGCGGCCGACGCCCAAAAAGCGTGACCGTGACACCCACACCATTGGCGGCCCATCGACGACCATTATTCGCACCATCGGCCTGTCGGCTTCAATGTCGTCGAATAGGCGTCCGCCGGACGCGGCGTGCGTGCGATTCCACTCGGTTTTCGTCGCCGGATCGGCACGCCGGCGATCTCGACGACTAAACGCGAATTGGGTTGCTTCTTACGGCAACTACTTAGCGATGAATCGCTCTATTTGACTTGGCCTAGCCAGCGTTACTCCAGCATCGCGGCCGGGAGGTCAACGCGTGGCAATTGAGCCCGGTGCCCCGAGGTCGATCGTTATGCAGCCCGACGATCCCAGCATCACCCCACCCAGCACTGCGGCGAGTGCGACGGCTTTCAGGATCTTCTTGGTGCTCTTCGTCATCGGTCACGCCTTTCTTCGGATTCAATTACCGTGGCATCCAAGTACCGTCGGTCATTTGATTTATAGCGGTCATTGGACGCGTGTGCAATACTTTGTGAATCACCGAAATCGCTTCGCCCGGCCGTTTTTGATCGTCATGGGCAGTTTGTTCTGAACCAGGAAATTCATGCCGATGCCCCAACCGGGGTTGGCCACCTTTTCTCCCCAAGCCCCACGTATCCAGTGCTGCGTGGCCGCCGCGCCGTGGGGGTCGCCGTGGGTGGGCTACGACCAGCCGCTGTAATCGCGAAATACCTACGTGGATAAGCGGAGAAGCGCTTATGCTCCCATCGACGAGTCGGGGGCAACGTCGCGAGGTGCGGAGGCTCCCGGTGGTTACAAGGCGATGGAACCAGTCGGACGAAGCCAAGAGCAGGTACGTCAAGGAGCTGTTTTCGACGCTCGCGCCGCGCTACAACGTGATGACCGATGTTTGGACGGTGGGGCTTCATCGCGTGTGGAAGCGACAGGCCTTGGAGCTGTGCGCCCTTCGTCCCGGCGAGCGCGTGCTGGATGTTGCCACCGGGACGGGCGATCTGGCGTTCGCGGTGGAGACCGCGGTGGGGCCCGACGGCGAAGTCGTGGCGGTCGACTCCTGCGCGGCGATGCTTGAGGTCGCCCGGGGCCGGCGGAGCGGCGCCGTCGCCTTCCAGGAAGGGGACGCCACGGATCTGAGGTTCCCGGACGCAGGGTTCGACGCAGTGACAATCGGCTTCGGGCTGCGCAACGTTGCCGATCGCGGGCAGGCGCTACGTGAGTTCCGGCGTGTCCTGCGGCCTGGTGGCCGCTTGATGGTGCTGGACTTCAGCAGGCCGAAATCAAAGCTGCTCGCAGTGATTCATGACCTGCTGTACTTCCGCGTGATGCCGGCGGCGGGATGGGCGTTTTCCTGGCACCGCGACGCGCACCACTACACGTCCGATTCCATCCGCACCTGGCTGTCGCGGGACGAGCTGAGCGAGGCGATGCTGGAAGCGGGCTTTGGGAATGTCCGCTACGTCTCGCTGCGCACCGGCTTTGCAACGGTCCATTTCGGCGTGCGTCCTGGAAAATAAGAGCGCCGGGCCAACCCCGGTCGGCCACGTCGACGCGACGTTGCATGTTCGCTGTTTCGCCCCGCGCCACGTCTGAGCGTCATACGCTCGCTGCGACAGCAGAGGCAAGCTAAGGGGCAGCCGATGCGCCTCTCGGCGCGCAGTACGCAACCGGAACAATTGGACGACCAAAGCACAGACCTGGCCACCTATCACCGGTGCCTGGGTGAGCTCGCCGCCGTCAATCGTTTGACCTTCACCCACTACCCGACGCTTCGGTGGCTGACGCGAGCCACCCAGGCACGCCCGACCGACAGCACAGTCAGCGTGTTGGACGTTGCCTGCGGGCATGGCGACCTGTTGCGCGCTGTCGCTGTGTGGGCGCACCAACGTGGGCTGAAAGTGCGACTGTCGGGCATCGACGTCAACCCGCGCAGCGCAGCCATCGCACGCGAGGCGACGCCTCGATGGATGGATATCGAGTACCAGACTGCGGACGTATTCTCGTACGCGCTCGCCGAGCGGCCCGACTTCATCGTCACTTCAGACTTCACCCACCACCTCAGCGACGAAGATGTCGTCAGGTTCTTGACCTGGCTCAACGAAAACTCTGGTTACGGTTGGCATATCGTCGACCTGCACCGCCACGCGCTGCCGTACTACAGTTTCCCGGCTCTGGCACGGCTGATGGGCTGGCATCGCATCCTACGAGAGGATGGGGTCATCTCCATTGCGCGCAGCTTCCGCCGCAACGACTGGCGAAGGTACCTGGACCAGGCCGGCGTGCGCGCCGAGATCTCCTGGCACCTCTTCAGGCTGTGCGTAGGCCAGACAGTCGGCCTGAACTAACCACCAAATCGCAGCTGCGCCAATTCTCTTGCGCTGTGCTGCACTGGCTAGCTGCGTGCCTGCGTTGGATGCCGTAGCAAGACCAGGGCAGGTGCCACAACGGGCGAGCGCCACGGCCTTGGAGTGCACCGATGGTTTACTCGCGATTTACGCAATATTGCACATGCGTCAAAAGACCGCGGTAGCATCAGCTGGCCCGGGGGAATCAGCCTGCCGCAGTGATCTCACCACTATAAAGGTGTGACCGATGGGGATGAAGGGCATCAACATACTGAAAGCCGTTGCAGCGCTCGCAGTACTCACCAGTGTGATTCTGGGGTCGTCGAGCTGGGTAACGATCGACCTTGGAGCATTCAGGGCGGAATAGTGCGTCTGCCGCGGCGCTCGTAATTTGCTCTTGTCTACCTGTCGGCATCGAGGGCATGGATATGGTGGGCGCTCCGCGGCACGCACGACAGTTGAACCCGTTGCGGTGACGACCTAGACACCACGGGCACGAAGTCGGGGCACCAAATTTCCTCTGAGCTGCTTCAACATCGGTGCGGGCGGAGGGACTCGAACCCTCAAACTCTCACGAGCACCGGCACCTAAAGCCGGCGTGTTTGCCGATTTCACCACGCCCGCGCGCGTAGCGATCGTATCGCTTGCGAGAGCTCCGAGTGCGCGCGAGCGGGGCCGGCGAATTCGTCGGGTCCAAATCATGAGCGGTACGGTCAAGGGGTGTCCACTACGCATCGTCGCAGGCCGGCGCTCATCGCGCTGGTCTTCGTCGCCTCGTGCGGGTGCCTGGCCCTGGGCTGGTGGCAGTGGACGAGGTTCAATTCCGTCTCCGGCTCATTCCAGAACCTCGGCTATGCGTTGCAATGGCCGCTCTTTGCTGGATTCTGCGTGTACGCGTACCGCAAATTCGTTCGCTACGAAGAGGAACCACCACAGCCGCGAAGCGCGGACGCGATGCAGGAGATACCCGCCGGGCTGCTGCCCGACCGGCCCGAGCCGACGCCGCAGACATCCGACGACCCAGCGCTGCGCGAGTACAACACCTACCTGGCCGAGCTCGCCGCGCAAGACGCCGAAAAGCAGAAGAGGACATCCGCATGACGACACCGGAGCCCGGAACATCAGTGCCTGCAGTCCCCGTCGACAAGATCCGCACCGCAGTGCTCGGCTACCGGATCATGGCGTGGACGACCGGCCTGTGGCTCATCGCGTTGTGCTACGAGATCGTCTCGCACCTCGCCTTCAACCACGAGATCCGGTGGATCGAAGTCGTCCACGGTTGGGTGTACTTCATTTACGTATTGACCGCGTTCAATCTGGCGGTCAAGGTGCGCTGGCCACTCGGCAAAACCGTCGGTGTGCTGCTTTCCGGGACCATCCCGCTGCTCGGCATCATCGTCGAACACTTCCAGACCCGGGACGTCAAGGCGCGCTTCGGCTTATAGGCCACCTCTGCCACGCCGGTCTCTCCCGGGCATGGCACCGCGAGTGCCCAGCTCCGAGCGACAACGCGGGGCACAGACAAGTTGTCGCTAGAAGGCGGGCAAAAGGTCAACCTGCGCAGCGTCTGGTAAGACGAGAGTCAACGACGCCCGGCCGGCGCTCGCCAACGTAACTACCCCCCGTTTCGGGCCAGCGTTTCCAGCGCCGGCAACAGCAGCCGCAGCGCGCGCCCACGATGCGAGATCGCGTCCTTCTCCGTCGGGCTCAGCTCTGCTGCCGTGCGGTCGTGCCCATCGGGAATGAAGACCGGGTCATACCCGAAGCCGCCGTCACCGCGCGGTTCGCGCGCGATGCTTCCGGGCCACTCACCGCGCACGACGACCTCTCCTGCGGCCGAGACGAGCGCGCAGGCGGACACGAATGCCGCACCGCGGCGCTTGTCGGGCACGTCGCGCAGTTGCGCCAACAGCAACGCGGTGTTGCCCGCGTCGTCGCCGTGGGTGCCCGACCAGCGCGCCGACAGCACACCCGGCATGCCGTTCAGCGCGGCGACCTCCAGCCCGGAATCGTCGGCCACGCTCGCCAGCCCGCTCGCGCTGAACGCATCGCGCGCCTTAGCCAGGGCGTTGTCCTCGAAGATCAGGCCGGTCTCCGGTGCTTCCTCGAACGGCGCCACGTCGTCGAGCGACACCACGCTCAACCCCGTCAGGCCGGCGGCATCGAGCACCCGGCGCAACTCGGCCAGCTTCTTCGGGTTGCGGCTGGCGACCAACAGGCGGGTCATCATCTCTTCCTAAAATGTGCGTCCGGGCAGTTGCCGATGCACCCGCCACCTTACGGAGCGCAAGGAATAGACAGGGCGACGAACCAGCTTCCCCCAGGATGAGCCAAAAACCCGATTCCGAGACGCTCAAGGCGCTCAATAGCAATATCACCGATGAGTTTCGCACCAACGCCGGCAAGGTTGGCGGGCGATTCGAAGGCAACGAGCTGCTGCTGCTCACTACGACGGGCGCGAAGTCCGGCGAGCCGCGCGTCGCGCCGCTGGTGGTCTTCCGTGTCGACGGCAGGCTGCTGATCGTCGCGGGTTACGGTGGCGCCGACGTCAACCCGGCGTGGGTGCATAATCTGCGGGCCAACCCGCGGGCCCGCGTTGAAGTCGCCACCGACTCATTCGACGTCGTCGCGCACGAGCTCGACTCGTCCGAACGTGAGGCGATCATCCCCAAGATCAACGCGGCCGTACCCGCATTCGCGTTCGCGAACTACCAGTCGAAAACCACACGCACCATCCCGATATTCGAGCTGCAGAAGTACGAGTCATGACCGACGGGAAGGGGTCTGGTCTTGGCCGCTGCATCGGCGACGACAAACGGCGGGGCGGTTAGGCCAAGTTCAGGGTCGCACCAACAGGCGGGTCAGCTTCCGAACGCCTTCGGCGCCGGGGCGCCCTCCGGCAGCACACCGGGATACGGGAGCTGCAGCGCCTCGCGCTGCGCGGCGAACAATTTGTCACACGCGGCCAGCGCCACATCGAGCAGTTTGTCCAGTGTCGACCGCGGGAACGTCGCCCCCTCACCGGTCCCCTGTACCTCCACGAGGGTCCCGGTGTCGGTGGCGACGACGTTCATGTCGACCTCGGCGCGCGCGTCCTCCTCGTAGGGCAGGTCGACGCGGATCCGCCCGTCGACGACGCCGACGCTGACCGCCGCGATCGCACAGGACAACGGCCGGGGATCCGACAGCTTGCCCGACGCCGCGAGATAGGTCACCGCGTCGGACAACGCCACGAACGCGCCCGTGATCGCCGCGGTGCGCGTGCCGCCGTCGGCCTGCAAGACGTCACAGTCGACGGCGATGGTGTTCTCCCCCAGCGCTGCCAGGTCAATGCAGGCCCGCAGCGACCGCCCGATCAGGCGGCTGATCTCCTGAGTGCGCCCGGACAGGCGGCCCTTGACCGATTCGCGGTCCGAGCGGGTATGGGTCGCCGACGGCAACATCGCGTACTCCGCTGTCAACCACCCCAAGCCCGATCCCTTGCGCCACCGCGGCACGCCCTCGGTCACGCTCGCCGTACACATGACCTTGGTGTGGCCGAATTCGATCAACACCGAACCGGCGGGGTGGTCGGTGAAACCGCGGGTGATGACAACGGGTCGAAGCTCGTCGTCGAGGCGGCCGTCTTCTCGTCTCGTCACGCCGCCAACACTAGCGGGCAATTCAGCGCCGCCGCGGGTGGCTCAGACCCGCTCGGAGCGGCGGATATCAAATGTCTCCCCGCACACCACCGCATGCACGGGTCCATCGAACTCGGCCTTGGCCTCGCTGATCACGTCCTCACGCGACGTCCACGGCGGGATGTGCGTCAGCAACAGTTCGTGAACCCCGGCCGCGGCCGCGGCCCGGCCGGCCTCGGTGCCCGACAAATGCAGTGCGGGCGGCCGCTCCGGCGAGTGCGTCCACGAGGACTCGCAGAGGAAGACGTCGGCACCACGAGCCAGCTCGACGAGCTGATCGCAGGCGCCTGTGTCACCGCTGTAGACGAAGGATGCGCCGGAGGGATCGGTGATCTTCAGGCCGTAGGACTCGGTGGGATGAGCCACCACGCGCGGTGTCACGGTCAGCGCGCCGATCGTCACCGGCTCACCGTCGACCCAATGGCGAACATCGAAAATGTCTGAACAGTCGTCGATCTCACCGCCGTAGGGCGACGACGCGGCGCCCAAGCGCGACCAGGTGTCCCCCGGCCCGTAGAGCAACGCCTTGCCCAGCGGACGTGTCGGGTGGTAGCGCCGCCACACGAACAGTCCGGGCAAATCCAGACAATGGTCGGCATGCAGATGGGACAGCAGCACGTGCACGGAACCGGGATCGGCATACCGCTGTAGCGCGCCGAGGACGCCCCCGCCGAAGTCGATGACCAACGGCGGAGTGTCCGGTGCCCGGAGCAGATAACCCGACGCGGGCGAATCCGGACCGACCACGCTGCCCGAGCAGCCGAGCACGGTTATTCGCACGGACACTACTGTGCCATGCCCGATAGGACCGTGACGAAAACATCGCCGCATTGGTGTGACGAGAATCTCGTCCGGTCGCTAATCAACGTGGACCTGGTGAACGGGCTGCACACCGGTGACCGCGGGACCCAGGAAGCGCGCCGCCAATGCGGTGAATGCCTCGGGGTCACCGGTGGCTTCAAAGACCCGAGTCGCGTGCGGTGCGTCGTGGGGGCGAAGCAGATCCCGTTCGGTCAGCACCCGAAGGACTTCCTTGGCCGTTTCCTCGGCGCTGGAAACCAGCGTGACGTTGTCACCCATCGCCAATTGGATGAGCCCGGACAGCAGTGGGTAGTGCGTGCAGCCGAGCACCAGCGTGTCGACCTGCGCGCGCTGCAGCGGCTCCAGATAGCCCTCGGCCAGTCCGAGCACCTGACGTCCGCTGGTCACGCCGCGCTCCACGAAGTCGACGAAGCGCGGGCAGGCCACCGCGGTGACCTCGGTGTCGCGGGCGGCGGCGAACGCGTCCTGATACGCGTGCGAGTTGATGGTCGCCAGGGTGCCGATGACGCCGATACGCCCGTTGCGTGTGGTGGCGACCGCGCGGCGCACCGCGGGCAGGATCACCTCGACGACGGGCACGTCGTAGCGTTCGCGTGCGTCCCTCAGGCACGCCGCGGACGCCGTGTTGCAGGCGATCACCAACGCCTTGACGCCGCGGGCGACGAGGTCGTCACCGATGGCCAGCGCGTGCGCGCGGACCTCGGGAATGGTCAACGGCCCATACGGACCATGGCCGGTATCGCCGACGTAGATGATGTCCTCGTCGGGCAGCTGGTCGATGATCGCCCGTGCGACGGTAAGTCCCCCGACACCGGAGTCGAAGACCCCGATGGGTGCCAGCGCCGAGCTCATATCTTGGGCCGCGGCACTGGGGTGCCGCCCTTCCTCGAGGTCCGGCCCTCACGCTCCGGTGCGGACAACATGTACGCGGCCACGACGCCCGCGATCGCTCCGCACAGATGGCCCTGCCATGACACGCCTCCGCATCTGCCGAGCACCGGCATGGCTCCGAGCAGGACGCCGCCGTAGGCGAACAGCACGATCATCCCGATGATGATGTCGCGCATCCGGCGGACGAAGATGCCGAACACGAGTAGGAAGGCCAGCCAGCCGAAGATCAGGCCGGACGCGCCGAGGTGGTCGGTGGGCCCGCAGCTGCTGCCGACGTTGCCGATGAGCCAGGTGCCGAAGCCGCCCAGGATCCACACGATCGCGGTAGCCCAGACGAACCGGGACAGGCCGGCGAGCGTCATCAAAAATCCGAGGATCAGCAGCGGCACGGTGTTCGCCATCAGGTGTTGCCAGCTCTCGTGCAACACCGGGGCGAAGATGACGCCCCACAGGCCGTCGGTCTCCAGTGGCCTGATGCCGTTGACGTCCAGCGAGTGCCGGGTCAACTGGTCGATCAGTTCGATCAGGTAGAGCAACGCCACGAAGGTGAGGATCGTGGCGGCTCCCACGGCCGCGGTGGATCGCTTCTTTCCCTGGGCTGCGGGTGCGCCGGGCCGTCCCCGCGAGGAGCCGCGGGCGCCGCTCCTCATCGCTTCGCTCCGCATCGTCGCGACGCGGTCTTACCCATGGCTGCCCTTCCAGCGTTTTCCAGCATCGTCAAGGCTACCGGCGCTTGGGCCGGACGATCCCATCAACCGAATGCCCCGGGCAGCACGTCGCGGTAGCTGGGTATGCCGGCGATCGATGTCGCCGCGAGCACACCGCCTAGCACCGCTTGCGCCAGGCAATCGGCGGCGGCGATGCCGACCTCGGTGGCAAGCCGGGTCTCCGGGGAGAAGGCGGCGGGCACCGGTTTCGAACTGGCCGCCGGAGCCACCTCGACCGCCCCGGTGGCCAGCACGAACACCGTGTCACCGTCGAGCGGCGTGTGCGCCGGCCGGATGCTGCGGGCCAGGCCGTCGTGGGCGGAGATCGCCACCCGCCGACATGCCGCCGGGCTCAGGGCTGCGTCGGTGGCCACGACCGCGATGACAGTGTTGAGCGGGTTGTCCACCGGATCCGACGGTGAGGGCAACTGGGCGAAGGCGTCGACCTGCTCCGCCGGCGGCGGCTGCAGAGCGAACTCTCGGGTCAACTCCGCCATCCACGGCAAGCCGGTGCCCCGGTCAACGACCTCGCCCGCGGAGTTCACCACGGCGACCGCTCCGACGGTCACGCCGGACGGCAGCGCCCTCGACGCCGTCCCGACACCGCCCTTGAGCGCGCCGGCGCGGGCCCCCACCCCGGCGCCGACGGTCCCGACTTCCATCGCCGTGCCGTCTTCGGCGGCGGCACAGGCCGCGTAACCGAACTCGGCCGTCGGACGGCGCTCCCAGCCACCGACCGGCAGATCGAAGATCACCGCTCCCGGCACGATCGGCACCACCCCGCCGTCCATCGCCACGCCCCGTTCGCGTTCCTCCAGCCAGCGCATGACACCGTCGGCGGCGGCCAGCCCATACGCACTGCCGCCGGCGAGCAACACCGCGTCCACGAACCGCACGGTGTTGGCCGGATCCAGCAGGTCGGTCTCGCGGGTGCCGGGTGCGCCGCCGCGGCAATCGACGGCGCCGACGGTGCCCGGCGGAGTGAGCACGACGGTGACGCCGCGGGCCCAGCCGGCGCCCAGGGACGCGTCGGGGTCCAGTCGTTGGTAGTGACCGACGCGAATGCCTCCGACGTCGGTGATGGCGTTCATCGGTCGCGGGGCCCCATCAGCACCAGGACCAGGTACTCCTGCAACACCGTCAACCACTGATAGACGTCGAAGTGCACGGCCAGGGGATGGTCGGCGGGCAGACGCTCCGGGCCCTCCGGTCCGACCTCGAGCATGACTCCGAGGGTCAACCGGATGTCGTTGACCGCCGCAATCCAGGAGTTCGCGTCGTCCTCGGTCAGCTCGAAGCGGCCGCCGGCGTCGGGAACCGTGCTCAGCAACCGCTGTGCGGCAACGCGTTTGGCGTTGATGATGTCGGGCTCGTGCAGGCTGCGCAGCGCGGCGTTGAGGCTGTCGGCGGCATCGGGCGGCGCGGTGTCCTCGTCGTGGTACCGGTAGAAGTCGGGCAGCAGCCGGCGCAACGTGGGATCCTTCGGCGGATCTGCGTTGCCGGTCTTGATCCCGGTGATCTCCTCGAGTTCGTCTGCGGGCGAGGAAGATTCACGCTCGTCGAGCAGGCCGATCATCGCGGTGGCCAAGTTCTTGAGCAGGGCCGCCTCGTGCGATGCCAGGGACGACCGAAAGCGGGGACCGCTCGCGGTCTCGACCCGCTTCCACTTGCGCACAGGGAATCGCCAGCGCCTCGGATTCAGCGGTCCTGCTGCATCGTCGCCCACAAACCGGCGGCATGCAGTTTGGACACATCGGCTTCCATGGACTCACGGCTGCCGGCGGACACTACGGCTTTTCCTTCGTTGTGCACCTGCAACATCAGCTTGGTGGCGTGCGGCTCGCTGTAGCCGAACAACTTCTGGAACACATACGTCACATAGGTCATCAGATTGACCGGGTCATCCCAGACGATCGTGACCCACGGACTCGCCGTGGCCTCCACCGGGGCGGACTCTCGTTGTCCTGTAGTGCCCGGCTTAGTGGGCGCTGACATAACAACCATGGCCTACACGATACCGAGGGATGGACGACGTTACCGAGCCCCAATCGCAGCCGATACCGTTATGGAATGAACGACCCGGTCGTTACTGGGCTGCTGACCGACAAGTACGAGTTGACGATGTTGGCGGCGGCGCTGCGCGGCGGCACCGCGGATCGACGGACCACGTTCGAGCTTTTTGCCCGCCGGCTTCCCGAAGGCCGCCGCTACGGCGTAGTCGCCGGAACCGGCCGGCTGCTCGAAGCGCTGCCGCAGTTCATTTTCGATGACCAGGCGTGCCAGTCCCTGGAGCAGTTCCTCGACGCGGATACGGTGCGGTACTTGCGCGAATTTCGGTTCGGCGGTGACATCGACGGCTACGCCGAAGGCGAGCTGTATTTCCCGGGATCCCCCGTGCTTTCGGTGAGCGGGACGTTCGCCGAATGCGTGGTGCTCGAGACGCTGGCACTGTCCATTTTCAACCACGACACCGCAGTCGCGTCCGCCGCGGCGCGCATGGTGAGCGCGGCCAGGGGACGCCCGCTGATCGAGATGGGCTCGCGACGAACTCACGAACAGGCCGCCGTCGCCGCGGCCCGCGCCGCGTACCTGGCCGGCTTCGCGGCGTCGTCCAATCTGGAGGCGCAGCGCTGCTACGGAATCCCCACCGAGGGCACCGCCGCGCACGCGTTCACCATGCTGCATGCGCACGCCGACTCCCCTTCGGAATCGACCGAATTGGCGGCATTTCGGGCGCAGGTCGACGCGCTCGGAGTGGATACCACCCTGCTGGTGGACACCTACGACGTGACGACCGGTGTGGCCAATGCGGTGGCCGCCGCCGGCACCGGGTTGGGTGCGGTGCGCATCGACTCCGGCGAGCTGGGCGTGCTGGCCCGACAGGTGCGTGAACAGCTCGACAAGCTGGGAGCGACCCGGACCCGCATCGTGGTCTCGGGCGACCTCGACGAGTTCTCCATCGCGGCCCTGGCCGCCGAGCCGGTCGACAGTTACGGCGTGGGCACGTCGCTGGTGACGGGCTCGGGCGCCCCCACGGCGAACATGGTGTACAAGCTCGTCGAGGTGGACGGGTTGCCGGTCCAAAAGCGCAGCAGTCACAAGGAATCCCGCGGCGGGCGCAAGGAGGCGCTTCGCCTGGCGCGCGATTCCGGCATCGTCACCGAGGAGGTGGTGTATTCGGCCGGCCATCGGCCCGCCGTCTCCGAGCCGGCTCGGGTGCTGACCGTACCGCTGGTCCGTGGTGGCGAATTGGTGTCCAAACCGAACCTCGCCGCGGCGCGGGAGCTGGTAACTTCCGGGCTGCGAAGTCTGCCGTGGGAGGGATTGAACTTGTCGCACGGCGATCCGGCGATCACGACGACGCAAATCGGCGCCGGCCGGCGCTAGCGCCGCGCGAAAACCTCCGCGGCCCGAGCGCCGCCCTGAACAGCGAAGAGGGTAGCCACGTCCGACGTTTCCGTGTCCGAGCTGCTGGCCACCGCGGTGGCGGCGCTCGGTGGCAGTGAACGCAGCGGCCAGCAGGAGATGGCCGCCGCGGTGGCGCGGGCCTTCGACACCGAGGAGCACCTGGTGGTGCAGGCCGGCACCGGTACCGGTAAGTCGCTCGCATATCTGGTGCCCGCGATCGTCCACGCGATCGACGACGAGTCCCCCGTCGTCGTGTCGACGGCCACGATCGCTCTGCAGCGCCAGCTCGTCGACCGCGATCTGCCCAGGCTGGTCGATGCCCTGGCCGATGCGCTGCCGCGGCGGCCGCAGTTCGCCTTGCTCAAGGGCCGGCGAAACTATCTGTGCCTGAACAAAATTCACAACGGTGGGGCGTCCGACGGCGAAGAAGGCGACGACCGGCCGCAAGAGGAACTCTTCAACCCGATGGCGGTCAGCGCGTTGGGCCGCGACGTGCAACGACTCACGGAATGGGCGTCGAGCACCGAATCCGGTGATCGCGACGACCTGAAACCCGGCGTTCCAGACCGATCCTGGTCGCAGGTCAGCGTTTCCGCGCGGGAATGCCTCGGCGTGACGCGCTGCCCCTTCGGCACCGAGTGCTTCTCCGAGCGGGCGCGTGGCCTCGCCGGCCGCGCCGACGTCGTAGTCACCAACCATGCGCTGCTGGCCATCGACGCCGTGGCCGAATCGGCGGTGCTGCCCGAACATGCGCTGCTGGTCGTCGACGAGGCACACGAGCTGGTGGATCGGGTGACGTCGGTGGCCACCGCGGAGCTGACGTCGGCCTCCCTCGGCGTGGCCGCCCGCCGGATCGCCCGTCTGGTGGACCCGGAAATGGTCCAGCGTCTAGAGGCGACGACGGCGAACTTCGCCTCGGTCATCCACGACGGCACGCCGGGCCGCATCGATCGCCTCGACGACGAGCTGGCGACCTACCTGACCGCGCTGCGCGACGTGGCGACGGCGGCGCGCTCGGCGATCGACACCACCAACGACCCCAAGGCGGCGTCGGCGCGCGCCGAAGCCGTTGCGGCGCTGAGCGAGATATCTGACACCTCCTCGCGCGTGCTGGAATCGTTCGGCCCGGCAATCCCCGACCGCACCGACGTTGTGTGGCTGGAGCACGAGGAGATCAGGGGTTCGTCGCGCCCGGTGTTGCGGGTGGCGCCGCTGTCGGTCGCCGGCCTGCTCCGGTCCCGGGTGTTCTCGCGTTCGACGGTGGTGTTGACGTCGGCGACGCTGACCATCGGCGGTTCCTTCGACGCCATGGCCACGGCGTGGGGATTGACGGCCGAGGATGGCGACGACGCGCGATGGCGCGGCGTCGACGTGGGCTCACCGTTCCAGCACGCCAAGGCCGGAATTCTGTATGTGGCCGCGCACCTGCCGCCACCCGGACGCGACGGCACCGGCTCGACCGAGCAGCTGAGCGAGATCGCTGGACTCATCGCCGCCGCCGACGGGCGCACCCTGGGGTTGTTCTCGTCGATGCGTGCGGCCCGGGCGGCGGCCGAGGCGATGCGCGACCGGCTGTCGACGCCGGTGCTGTGTCAGGGCGACGACAGCACCTCGGCGCTCGTCGAGCAGTTCAGCGCCGACCCCCAGACGTCCTTATTCGGCACGCTGTCGCTGTGGCAGGGCGTCGATGTGCCCGGACCGTCGCTGTCATTGGTGCTGATCGACCGCATCCCGTTTCCCCGGCCCGACGACCCCCTGCTGGGCGCGCGGCAGCGCGCGGTCGCCGCGCGCGGCGGCAACGGCTTCATGGCCGTCGCGGCCAACCATGCAGCACTGCTGTTGGCTCAGGGCTCGGGGCGGCTGTTGCGCCGCGTCACCGATCGCGGCGTGGTCGCGGTGCTCGACTCCCGCATGGTCACCGCCGGCTACGGCGGCTACCTGCGGGCCTCGCTGCCACCGTTCTGGCAGACCACCAACGGCGATCAGGTGCGCCAGGCGCTGCAGCGACTGCGCACCGCGACCCCGTCGGAAGAGGGCCTGTCGGCCTGACCGATCCGGCTATCGCGCCAACGTGACCAGGCCGAGCTCGTTGCCGGCCGCCAGCATCGGATTGTGGGGCAGCACGCGCACGGTGTAGCCGACCGATCCCGCCAGCGGCAGCGGCGTCGTCGTCGAGAAGACCTGGTTGCCGCCCTCGGCGGTGCCGGTGTAGGACATCTCGACGGTGATTGGCTCCAGCAGCGCGTCGCTGGCGTCGACCCGGCCCACCAGCGCCTGGACCGTGACCTCGTCGGTCGCCAGCCCGGCCAGCTGGACGGTGGCGGTCAGGGTCAGCTTCGAGCCGAGCACCGGGCTGTCCGGCAGGCCGGTGCTGTCGACGTCGGTGATGACGATCTTGGGCCAGGCCTCCTGGGCGCGCCTGCGGTAGGCGGCCAGTTCCCGGGCCGCGCCGAACTCGCCGCCGGCCGCCGCGTCTTCGGCTCCGTCGGCGGGTGCGATCGTCCTGCGCAGCGACTGCGCGGCCGGCGTGTAGTACTGCTCGACGTAGTCGCGCACCATGCGGGACGCCAACACTTTTGGCCCGAGCGTCTGCACGGTGTGGCGCACCATCTCGATCCAGCGCGGCGGCACGCCGTGTTCGTCGCGCTCGTAGAACTTCGGTGCTACGGCTTCTTCCAGAAGTGAGTAGAGCCCACTGGATTCCAGGTCGTCCCGCCGGTTTTCGTCGGCTACGCCGTCGGCAGACGGTATGGCCCAACCGTTTTCGCCGTCGTACCATTCGTCCCACCAGCCATCGCGGATGGACAGGTTCAGCCCGCCGTTGAGTGCGCTCTTCATTCCGGAAGTACCGCATGCCTCCAGCGGTCGCAGTGGATTGTTCAGCCAGACGTCGCAACCCCAATACAGCAGCCGCGCCATGGACATGTCGTAGTCGGGCAAAAACGCGATGCGGTGGCGCACCTCGGGCCGGTCGGCAAAGCGCACCACCTGCTGAATCAGCGCCTTGCCGCCGTCGTCGGCCGGGTGCGATTTTCCGGCGACGATCAGCTGAATTGGCCGCTCCTGGTCGAGCAGCAGCTGCTCCAGCCGATGCGGGTCACGCAGCATCAGCGTCAGCCGCTTATACGTCGGCACCCGCCGGGCGAACCCGATGGTCAGCACCTCTGGATCGAATGCCGTTGCTATCCAACCTAATTCGGCATCCGAGGCGCCCCGTTCCAGCCATGACCGACGGAGCCGCAGCCGGACGTCGTCGACCAGCATGGACCTCAGCTGCGAGCGGATCCACCACAGATGGCTGGCGTCGACCTGCTTGAGACGCAGCCAAACACCGGGATCGCTGAACGAATCCGACCCGACCAGTTCGCGGCCCAGCTGCAGCCACTGCGGCGCCGCCCAGGTGCGGGCATGAACTCCGTTGGTAATCGAGCCGATCGGCACCTCGCTCGCGTCGAAGCCGGGCCACAGCTCGTTGAACATGGATCGACTCACCCGTCCGTGCAGCGAAGACACACCGTTCGCGCGCTGGGCCAGCCGCAGGCCCATGTGAGCCATGTTGAACTTGGTCGGGTCGTCCTCGGCGCCGAGAGCAAGGATGCGAGCCGTCGGCACTCCTGGCAACAACACGGGCGAGGCGTCGGACGTCGCGGCCTTCCCGCCCGGTTCGGCTTCGTCGCCCGCGTGGTCATCGAAGTACAACCGCACCATCTCGATGGGGAACCGGTCGATGCCGGCGGGCACCGGGGTGTGCGTGGTGAACACCGTGCTGGAGCGCACCACCGTGAGCGCGGTGTCGAAGTCCAATCCCGAGCCCGTCATCAGCTCGCGGATGCGTTCCGCTCCGAGGAAACCAGCGTGGCCCTCGTTCATGTGGAACACCTCGGGCGCGGGCGGGCCGTGAATGCCGGTGAATGCACGGATCGCCCGCACCCCGCCGATGCCCGCCAGGATCTCCTGCCTCATCCGATGTTCCTGGTCACCCCCGTACAAACGGTCGGTGACGCCGCGCAGATCGTGCTCGTTCTCCGGGACATCGGAATCCAGCAACAGCAATGGAACCCTGCCCACTTGGGCGACCCAGATCCGGGCGTGCAACTGCGCGGAGTCCGGCAGCATCAACTCAACCAGGGCGGGCTCGCCGGTCGCATCGGTCAGCAGCCGCAGCGGCAGGCCTTGCGGGTCCAGCGACGGGTAAGTCTCGTTCTGCCAGCCGTCGGCCGTCAGCGACTGACGGAAGTACCCGGAGCGGTAGTAGAGGCCCACCGCTATTAGCGGCACACCCAGATCGGACGCGGACTTCAAGTGGTCACCGGCAAGAATGCCCAAACCACCGGAGTAGTTGGGCAGCACCTCGGCGATGCCGAATTCCATCGAGAAGTAGGCGACCGTGGCCGGCATTTCGCCACCGCGCTCCTGCTGTTGCTGGTACCACAGCGGGCGGCTCAGGTAATCGTTCAAATCGGCGGTCAACCCGTCCAGCCGGCCTAGGAACGCTTCGTCGAGCGCCAACTCGTCGAGCCGCGCTGGCTTGACCGCGCCCAGCAACGCCACCGGATCACTGCTGCACCGCTCCCAGAGGTCTGGGTCGATCGTCGCGAAGAGCTCTTGGGTGGGCTTGTCCCAGGACCATCGCAGGTTGGTCGACAGCTGGTCCAGCGCGGTCAAACGCTCCGGAAGGTGAGCACGGACGGTAAACCGGCGGAGGGCTTTCACGCGTTAATACCTTACTGAGGTTCTCGGCCCGCGCACCGCGGGAAGGATCGCTTTCTCCCGCCGGTGTGTGACCGAAGACTAGGGTGGGTATCGGGTAGTTATCGGGGTCGCAACGATGCCTCCCCGCACAGAAAGTTCCCCACGACAGGAAGTTTCCCGACGAGCGGCATTCCGCACGCAGCACATCGCGGGTCGGCCGCACACAATCGGAACGGAGTACTGGTGCCCGGTCGTGTCGAGATCGATGACGTCCAACCGGTCGTTTCCTGTGGCGCGTATCCCGCGAAAGCGGTGGTAGGCGAGGTCGTCCCGGTCAGCGCCGCGGTATGGCGAGAAGGCCACGAAGCCGTCGCGGCCACCTTGGTCGTGCGCTACCTCGGGTCCGGCTATCCGCAAGTAACCGAGAGCCGCCGGGTCAAGGCGGTCCAGGCGCCGGCAAAGCCGCTGACCGAACGCGATGGCAAGGTCAACCCGCAACGAATCAAGCCGCTGTCGCTGCCGATGACGATGGGTCTCGAGCCTTACGTTTTTCACGGTCAGTTCACCCCCGACCAAGTCGGCTTGTGGACGTTCCGGGTCGACGGATGGGGCGACCCGATTCATTCGTGGCGGCACGGTGTGATCGCCAAATTGGACGCCGGTCAGGGCGAGACCGAGTTGTCGAACGACCTTCTGGTCGGCGCCGGGCTGTTCGAGCGCGCGGCGACGGGTGTGCCGCGCCCACTGCGCGAACCACTGCTGGCCGCCGCCACTGCGCTGCGCAAGCCCGGCGACCCGGTCACCCGTACCGCGCTGGCGCTGGGACCGGAGATCGAAGAGATTCTGGCTGACTATCCGCTGCGCGATCTGGTCACCCGCGGTGAACAGCACGGCGTCTGGGTGGACCGGCCGCTGGCCCGGTTCGGCTCCTGGTATGAGATGTTCCCCCGCTCGACCGGCGGGTGGGATGCCGAGGGCAACCCGGTGCACGGCACCTTCGCCACGGCCGCCGCCCAGCTTCCGCGCATCGCGGCAATGGGATTCGACGTCGTCTACCTGCCGCCGATCCACCCCATCGGCAAGGTACATCGCAAGGGGCGCAACAACTCCCCGACCGCTGCCCCCGGGGATGTGGGGTCTCCCTGGGCAATTGGCAGCGACGAGGGTGGCCACGATGCTGTCCACCCGGACCTGGGCACCATCGATGACTTCGACGCCTTCGTCGCCGCGACGCGCGAGCTGGGCATGGAGGTGGCGCTGGACCTGGCGCTGCAATGCGCACCAGATCATCCCTGGGCGCGTGACCACCGCAACTGGTTCACCGAATTACCCGACGGCACCATCGCTTACGCGGAAAACCCGCCCAAGAAATATCAGGACATCTATCCGATCAATTTCGACAACGACCCGGCCGGCCTCTACGACGAGGTGCTTCGCGTGGTTCGGCACTGGATCGACCACGGCGTCAAGTTCTTTCGCGTCGACAACCCGCACACCAAGCCACCGGATTTCTGGGCCTGGCTGATCGCCACAGTCAAGGCCGCCGACCCCGACGTGCTGTTCCTGTCCGAGGCGTTCACGCCACCGGCACGGCAGTACGGTCTGGCGAAACTGGGGTTCACCCAGTCCTACAGTTACTTCACCTGGCGCACGGCGAAGTGGGAGCTGACCGAGTTCGGCATCGATATCGCCAAACTCGCCGACTTCCGCCGGCCCAACCTGTTTGTCAACACGCCCGACATCTTGCACGCCATCTTGCAGCACAATGGCCCCGGAATGTTCGCCATCCGCGCGGTGCTGGCGGCGACCATGGGTCCGGCCTGGGGCGTGTATTCGGGCTACGAACTGTTCGAGCACCGCGCGGTGCGGGAGGGCAGCGAGGAGTACTTGGACTCCGAGAAGTACGAGTTGCGGCCTCGCGATTTCGCGGGCGCCCTCGCCGAAGGGCGATCGCTCGAGCCGTTCATTACGCAGCTCAACGCAATTCGCCGACTCCATCCCGCCCTGGAGCAGCTGCGCACGATCCATTTCCACAGCGTGGACAACGATGCGTTGCTCGCCTACTCGAAGTTCGACCCGACCACCGGCGACTGTGTGTTAGTGGTCGTCACGCTCAACGCATACGGAGCCGAGGAAGCGACGCTGTTTTTAGACATGGCCGCTTTGGGTATGGAGCCCTACGAGCGGTTTTGGGTGCGCGACGAGATCACCGGCCAGGAATTCCAATGGGGGCAGGCTAATTACATTCGCATCGACCCCGGGCAGGCGGTCGCGCACATCATCAACATGCCACTCATACCGCATGACTCACGCATGACCCTGCTACGCAGGCGATGAAATGGACCGGAGGTGAAAGGGACATGAGCCAAGCCGACCAACTCGCTCGGACACACTTGGCGCCCGATCCGGCCGACCTGTCGCGCCTGGTCGCTGGCACGCACCACAACCCGCACAGCATTTTGGGTGCCCACGAGTACGACGATCACACCGTCATACGGGCGTACCGGCCGCATGCGGCCGAAGTGGTAGCACTGGTCGGCGACGACCGGTTCCCGATGCAGCACGTCGATTCCGGTCTTTTCGCCGTGGTGTTGCCGTTCGTCAACTTGATCGACTATCGGCTGCAGATCACGTACGAAGGTGCCGAGCCGTACGTCATCGCCGACGCGTACCGCTTTCTGCCGACATTGGGTGAAGTCGACCTACACCTGTTCGGAGAAGGACGCCACGAGCGGCTCTGGGAAGTCCTTGGCGCACATCCTCGTTCGTTCACCACGGCCGACGGCGTCGTCACCGGGGTGTCGTTTGCGGTGTGGGCGCCCAACGCCAAGGGCGTCAACCTGATCGGTGAGTTCAACGGCTGGACCGGCAATGAAGCCCCGATGCGGGTGCTCGGTTCATCGGGCGTCTGGGAGCTGTTCTGGCCCGGGTTCCCGCTCGAGGGGCTGTACAAGTTTCGCGTGCACGGCGCCGACGACGTCGTGACCGACCGGGCCGACCCGATGGCCTTCGCCACCGAGGTGCCGCCGCACACCGCCTCGCGGGTCACACGCAGCGAGTACACCTGGGAAGACGCCGACTGGATGACGGAGCGCGCGCAGCGCAACCCGGTGTTCGAGCCGATGAGCACTTACGAGGTCCACCTGGGTTCGTGGCGTCCGGGTCTCAACTACCGGCAGCTGGCTCGTGAGCTGACCGATTACGTGGTGGAGCATGGGTTCACCCACGTCGAGCTGCTGCCGGTCGCCGAGCACCCCTTCGCCGGATCGTGGGGCTACCAGGTGACGTCGTACTACGCGCCGACGTCCCGATTCGGGACACCGGATGAATTCCGGGCCCTGGTCGACGCCTTGCACCAGGCCGGCATCGGCGTACTGGTGGACTGGGTGCCGGCGCACTTCCCGAAGGACGCGTGGGCGCTGGGGCGCTTCGACGGCACACCGCTCTATGAGCACTCCGATCCCAAGCGGGGAGAGCAACTCGATTGGGGTACTTACGTATTCGACTTCGGGCGTCGGGAGGTCCGAAACTTCCTGGTGGCCAATGCGCTGTTTTGGCTCGAGGAGTTCCACGTCGACGGCTTACGGGTGGACGCGGTCGCCTCGATGCTCTACCTGGATTATTCACGCCCCGAAGGGGGTTGGACCCCCAACATCTACGGCGGCCGGGAGAACCTGGAGGCCGTGCAGTTCCTGCAGGAGATGAACGCCACGGTGCACAAGACCGCCCCGGGCATCGTCACCATCGCCGAGGAGTCAACCTCGTGGCCTGGGGTGACACGTCCGACAAACCTTGGTGGCCTTGGCTTTTCGATGAAGTGGAACATGGGCTGGATGCACGACACGCTCGACTACATCAGCCGGGATCCGATCTACCGCAGCTTCCACCATCACGAGATGACCTTCTCGATGCTGTATGCGTTCAGCGAGAACTACGTCCTGCCGATCAGCCACGACGAAGTGGTCCACGGCAAAGGCACGCTGTGGGGCCGGATGCCGGGCAACAACCATGTCAAGGCGGCCGGGCTGCGCAGCCTGCTCGCCTACCAGTGGGCGCACCCGGGCAAGCAAT
Organism: Mycobacterium sp. NGS58; assembly: GCF_059812385.1. Lineage (NCBI taxonomy): Bacteria > Bacillati > Actinomycetota > Actinomycetes > Mycobacteriales > Mycobacteriaceae > Mycobacterium > Mycobacterium sp. NGS58. The sequence goes on from NZ_JCALCO010000025.1 coordinate 50,332, forward strand.
TGTTGTTCATGGGACAGGAATTCGGGCAACGCGCCGAGTGGTCGGAGGAGCGGGGCCTGGATTGGTGGCAGCTCGATGAGCAAGGGTTCTCCAACGGGATTCTGCGCCTGGTCCGCGACATCAACGACGTCTACCGCAGTCACCCGGCGCTGTGGAGCCAGGACACCGTGCCCGACGGCTACTCCTGGATCGACGCGAACGACTCGGGGAACAACGTGTTGAGCTTCCTGCGTTACGGCAAGGACGGCTCGGTGATGGCGTGCGTGTTCAACTTCGCGGGCGCCGAGCACAGCGGATACCGGCTGGGCCTGCCGTCGGCGGGCCGCTGGCGCGAGGTTCTCAACACCGACGCAACGACGTACAACGGTTCGGGGATCGGCAATATGGGCGGCGTCGATGCCACCGAAGACCCGTGGCATGGCCGGCCGGCCTCGGCACTGTTGGTGCTGCCGCCCACGTCGGCGCTGTGGCTGGAACCCGAGTAAAGGCCTCTTCAGTACAGCGCGTTGGCGAGGTTACGCCGTCCGGCGATAACCTCGGGATCGGCGGGGTCGAAGAGCTCGAACAGCTCGACCAGCCGGGTGCGCACCAGGGTGCGATCATCGCCGGATGTGCTGCGCACCAAAGCAATCAGACGGTCGAAGGCGGCCCCGACATCCTGGTTAAGGATCTGGACGTCGGCCGCCGCGAGGGCGGCTTGGATGTCGCCGGGCGCGGCGTCGGCGGCGGCGACGGCGTCCGGGCGTTGCGCGGTTGCGCGCGTGAGGAATTCGATTTGCCGGATCGCACCCTTGGCTTCGGCGTTGGCCGGATTGGCATCCAGGATCGACTGATACGACATCTTGGCCGCTTCGAAGTCACCGTCTTCAAGCTGTTGGCGGGCCGCGGCCAGCTCGGGATCAACGGCCTCCGCCTCACCGGAACCCGTTGCGCCCTTCAGCTTTCCGGCGGTTGCCGAGAGAATCTGATCCAACCAGCCGCGCAACTGCTCCGCCGGCTGCATTCCCTGAAAACTCGATATCGGTTGACCGGCGGCCAGCGCCACGACGGTCGGGACCGCGTCGACACCGAATATCTGCGCGACCCTGGGCGCGGTGTCGACGTTGACCGTCGTCAACGACCACTTGCCGTTGTCCTGCGCGGCCAGGCCGGCGAACGTGTCGAGCAGCTGGACGCACGCGTCACTGCGCGGTGACCACAGCAGCACAATGACGGGCACTTCCTCGGAGCGGAGCAGCACCTCAGCCTCGAAGTTGGCCTCGGTGACCGCAATGATTCCGGGGTCGCCCTCGGCGGCCGGTGGCGCCGACCCTCCGGGAGGCCCGCTCGCCGGCTGGGGCCGTTGTTTGAGACCGGAGAGATCGACCGCACCAGCCAGGGCTGGGCCGACAGAGGGTCGCGGACGCGTCACGCCGTCAAGTTTGTCATGTGCCCGGGCTACCCCTCCACCCGGTCGCGACGGCGCTCATCCACCCCGACAAGGGGCGAAAAGCAGCCCGGGCGGAATCATGGACGGCAAATATGACGAAGATCACACTTCGACATCGGCGCGTCGCGCCAGCAACCTCGGCGCGAACCCCTGACTTGGCTAACCCGCGCGCAGAATCAGGGCGTCGCCCTGCCCGCCGGCCCCGCACAGGGCGGCGACGGCGTATCCGGAGCCGCGTCGGGACAACTCCAGGGCGGCGTGCAGCGTGATCCGCGCTCCCGACATCCCAATGGGGTGGCCCACGGCGATCGCGCCGCCGTTGACGTTGACGAGGTCGGGATTCACGCCCAGCTCACGGGTCGACGCGAGCGCCACCGCGGAAAACGCCTCGTTGATCTCGATGACATCGAGCTGGTCAACCGAGATGCCCTCACGGCCGATCGCCTTCTTGATCGCGTTGGCCGGCTGGGACTGCAGGGTAGAATCCGGTCCGGCCACCACACCGTGCGCGCCGATCTCGGCCAGCCAGGTCAATCCGAGCTCTTGAGCCTTGGCCTTGCTCATCACGACGACCGCGGCCGCGCCATCGGAGATCTGGGAGGCCGAACCGGCGGTGATGGTCCCATCGCGGCGAAAAGCCGGCTTGAGGCCGGCCAGCGACTCGGCGGTGGTGTTGGCGCGGATCCCCTCGTCCTCGGTGAACTGCAGCGGATCACCTTTGCGCTGCGGCACGTTGACCGGCACCACCTCGTCGGTGAATACGCCGTCCTTCCATGCCGCGGCCGCCTTCTGATGGGACCGCGCAGCGAACTCGTCCTGCTCCTGCCGGGTGAATTTGTCGGCGTCGTTGCGCTGCTCGGTGAGCGCCCCCATCGGCTGGTCGGTGAACACGTCGTGCAGACCGTCGTAGGCCATGTGATCGAGCACCGTCACGTCGCCGTACTTGTAGCCCGAGCGGCTGTCCATCAGCAGGTGAGGGGCCTTGGTCATGGACTCCTGGCCGCCGGCCACCACCACGTCGAACTCGCCGGCGCGGATGAGCTGGTCGGCCAGGGCGATGGAGTCGATACCGGACAGACACATCTTGTTGATCGTCAGCGACGGAACATCCCAGCCGATGCCGGCCGCCACGGCCGCCTGGCGTGCCGGCATCTGACCGGCTCCGGCCGTCAGCACCTGGCCCATGATGACGTAGTCGACCGCGGAGGCCGGAACCTTGGCCTTTTCCAGCGCGCCGGCGATCGCGATCGCCCCCAGATCGCTGGCGGAAAAGTCCTTCAGCGAACCCATCAACTTGCCGATGGGTGTCCGGGCTCCAGCAACGATCACCGACGTCGTCATGACTATCTCCTAAGGCCTACTAGGCGCTCCCTCGATGGCCGTTTCAGCATCCCGGAGAAGCGCAATCTTTGCCGCCAGGTTACCGTTATGTGATGACGACCGATCAAGTTGACGCCCGTCAGATCCTGGCCACCTCACTGGTCACGGCGATCGATCACGTCGGCATCGCAGTCGCCGACCTGGACGCCGCCATCACCTGGTACCACGACACCCTCGGCATGATCCTGGTGCACGAGGAAGTCAACGAGGAGCAGGGAATCCGCGAAGCCATGCTGGCTGTGCGCGGCGCCCCGTCGGGCACCGCGCAGATCCAGTTGATGGCCCCGATCGACGAGTCCTCGACGATCGCGAAGTTCCTCGACAAGCGCGGTCCGGGCATCCAGCAGATGGCCGTTCGGGTCAGTGACCTCGACACGTTTGCGGAACAGCTTCGCGAGCAAGGTGTGCGGCTGATCTACGACGCACCACGACGCGGTACGGCAAACTCCCGGATGAACTTCATCCACCCCAAGGATGGCGGCGGCGTTCTCATCGAACTCGTCGAACCGGGCGCCTGAGACCGTTCACGACCACTTCCTGGTTGGACCGCGGGTAGCGCGGTGCGCCCAGCACGGCGTGTGCCAATGTCGGCGGTCCTCGACGTGACCCCGACCTTCGGCGAGGGTCGCGCCGATCGGCCATACCACCAGATGTGCTGAGCCGGAGCGTATTTCGTGATCGCAGCCGGGGCACCGGTAGGTCTTGACCGCGCGGGCCGCCGGGACGGGACGGACTTCGTACTCGCGGCCATCGGGCCCGAGTTCCACCCGGCGCAATGGCGGGGGCGGCGCCAACGGCCGCTGCCGACGTGGCGGAGTGCGGCGCCGAGCCATGGGTCCACTTTAATCGCGACCCTCAGAACAGCCGATACTCGTCGCTGTCCATCCCGCGCATCTTGTCGTAATCCAATGTCAGACAACGGATTCCGCGGTCCACGGCCAACGTGCGGGCCTGCGGCTTGATTTGCTGGGCGGCGAACACCCCTTTGACCGGCGCGAGCACCGTGTCGCGGTTGAGCAGGTCCAGGTACCGGGTGAGCTGTTCGACGCCGTCGATCTCGCCGCGACGCTTGATCTCCACCGCCACCGAGCCGCCGCGTTCGTCACGGCAGAGCAGGTCGACCGGGCCGATCGCCGTCATGTATTCGCGGCGAACCAGCGTGTATCCCTCGCCCAGCAGTTGCACGTGCTCGGCGAGCAGTGCCTGCAGGTGTGCCTCGACGCCGTCCTTGACCAGCCCGGGATCGATGCCGAGCTCGTGGCTCGAATCGTGCTCGATCTCCTCGACGGTGATGCGCAATTGTTCGCCGGCCTTGTTCTCGACCACCCACACCGGGGCCTGGTCACCGGTCTCCTCGGTCAGCCAGCACGGCGGGCTCATCCAATTCAGTGGCTTGTAGGCGCGGTCGTCGGCGTGCACACTGACCGATCCATCGGCCTTGAACAGCAGCAACCTGCGGGCGGATGGCAGATGCGCGGTGAGCCTGCCGACGTAGTCAACGGTGCATTGAGCGATCACGAGACGCACCCGACTCACCTTAGAGCCTGGCCGACGACATAGGCTGACGCCACCATGTTGGCCAACCAGAACATTGCAAAACGCCTGGGCAGGGTGCTCGAAAGAGTCACCCGTCAGAGCGGCCGGCTGCCGGAAACCCCGGCATATGGCTCCCTGTTGCTGGGCCGGGTGTCGGAAAGCCAGCGGCGCCGCCGCATCCGCATTCAGGTCATCATGACGGTCCTCGTCCTGGGGGCCAACCTGATCGGCATCGCCGTCGCCTTGCTCATCGTGACGGTCGCCATTCCCCAACCGAGCGTTTTCGACGACGCGCCGGCGTGGATCACTTGGGTAGCCTCACCGGCGTACATCGCCCTCGCCCTGGCCGTGGGCACCTATTGGATCACCCGCCGGACGGTCATCGCGCTGCGCTGGGCGATCGAGGAGCGCGCTCCCAATCCCGAGGATGAACGCAATACGTTCCTCGCTCCCTGGCGGATCGCCGTCTTCGACCTCGTCCTATGGGGCATCGGCGCGGTGGTCTTCACGACCCTCTTCGGCATGGCCAACACACTCTTCATTCCGCGCTTCCTGGTCGCGGTGACCATCTGCGGCGTCCTGGTCGCCACCGGCAGCTACCTGCTCGCCGAGTTCGCGCTGCGGCCGGTGGCGGCCCAGGCGCTCGAGGCGGGACCGCCGCCGCGCCGGTTGGCGGCGGGTCTCATGGGCCGAACCATGATGGTCTGGTTCGTCGGCTCGGGCATGCCCGTCCTCGGCATCGCCTTCCTGGCGAGCTTCCAGATCATGATGCGCAACCTGACCGAGACGCAGTTCGCAGTCGGCGTGTTGATCGTCTCGATCGCCACACTCATCTTCGGCTGCGTCTTGATGTGGATCCTTGCGTGGCTCACGGCGACCCCGGTGCGAGTCGTCCGCGACGCGCTGCGTCGCGTCGAGCGCGGAAACCTTCGGGGCGACCTGGTGGTGTTCGACGGAACCGAACTCGGTGAGCTGCAACGCGGTTTCAACGCAATGGTGGACGGCTTGCGCGAACGCGAACGGGTGCGCGACCTTTTCGGCCGGCACGTCGGCCGCGAAGTCGCCCTTGCCGCAGAACGTGAACGGCCGAAGCTCGGCGGCGAGGAACGCCACGTCGCCGTCGTATTCATCGACATCATCGGATCCACGCAGTTGGTGACGAACAGCCCACCATCCGAAGTCGTCAGTGTGCTTAACCGATTCTTCGCGATCGTCGTCGAAGAGGTGGACCGACATCGCGGGCTGGTCAATAAGTTCGAGGGCGATGCGTCGCTGGCCATCTTCGGAGCACCGAACCGCCTGGACAGCCCAGAGGACGCGGCACTCGGGGCCGCCCGCTGCATCACCGAGCGACTGTCCAATGAAATGTCTGAGCTCTCCGCCGGCATTGGTGTGGCGGCGGGACGTGCCGTCGCCGGAAACGTCGGCGCCAGGGAGCGTTTCGAATACACCGTGATCGGTGAACCGGTCAACGAGGCGGCCCGGCTCTGTGAGCTCGCCAAGTCGCGCTCGAGCCGGCTCCTCGCGACGGCCGATGCCGTCGAGCATGCCAGTGAAGACGAGCGGGAGCGTTGGTCGTTGGGCGACACCGTGACCCTGCGCGGACATGAGCGTCCCACCCGACTGGCGTCGCCCGTCGACTCGTGAATGATCGGTTTGCACCGGATTAGGCTCAGCGACAACCACATAACTTCCGCTCGATACTTCATCTGCTCGCGAGATGAACGAGCGGCGCCGCGGCACGGGTCGGTCGGTCTGCCGCTATCGAGGGCCTGCCGCTGCCACGCGCCGTCGCGCTAGGTGACCCGGCGACGGCCACGTCCGTCCGCCGCCGGCGCCTTCCATCGGGATCAGTGCGTCACCCCGCTTCCACGACGATGTCGCTTTTCCGCCAGTTTTGTCGGTGGGCGGGTGTAAGTCTGGAGGAGTGCATGACGATTTCGAACGCTGCTACCGGGCCGTCCAGTCCAAGGACGCCCGGTTCGACGGATGGTTCGTCACCGCAGTCCTGACCACCCGCATCTACTGCCGGCCCAGTTGCCCGGTGCGGCCACCGTTCGCGCGAAACGTGCGGTTCTACCCGACGGCGGCGGCCGCTCAGCGAGCGGGCTTTCGAGCGTGCAAGCGGTGCCGCCCCGACGCGTCCCCCGGTTCTCCGGAGTGGAATGTGCGCGGTGACGTCGTGGCGCGAACGATGCGGCTGATCGCGGACGGGACGGTGGACCGCGAAGGCGTCGGTGGCCTGGCCGCCCACCTCGGTTACACGACCCGGCAACTGGAGCGGCTGTTACAGGCCGAAGTCGGGGCGGGCCCCCTTGCGCTGGCCCGCGCGCAGCGGGCGCAGACCGCCCGGGTGCTGATCGAAACCACCAACCTGCCGTTCGGCGACGTCGCATTCGCCGCCGGTTTTTCCAGCATCCGTCAGTTCAACGACACCGTGCGCTCCGTCTTCGAGAACACACCGCGCGCGCTGCGCCAGCGCGCCACGGCACGCTCCGGCTCGAGCCCGAATTCCCCTGGCACCGTGTGCCTTCGGCTCCCGGTACGCACGCCCTTCGCCTACGGCGGTGTCTTCGGCCATCTGGCGGCCAGCTCGGTGCCCGGTTGCGAGGAGGTCCGCGACGGCGCCTACCGGCGCAGTCTGCGGCTTCCGTTCGGCAACGCAATCGTCACCCTGACCCCCGCCGTCGACCATGTGCGGTGCGTGCTCATGCTCGACGACTTTCGTGGTCTGACAACGGCTATCGCGCGGTGCAGGCGACTGCTGGATCTCGATGCCGACCCGGATGCGGTGGACGAAGCCCTGAGCGACGACCCGGAGTTCTGCGCCGTCGTCGCCAAGGCGCCGGGGCAGCGGATCCCACGCACGATTGACGAAGCCGAACTGGCGGTGCGCGCAGTGCTGGGCCAGCAGGTGTCCACCAAGGCGGCGAGCACTCATGCGGGCCGCCTGGTCGCCGCCTACGGGCAGCCGATCAACGATCCCGAGGGATCCTTGACCCACACCTTCCCATCCGTTGAGCAGCTGGCGGACATCGATCCCATCCATCTGGCGGTGCCCAAGGCCCGGCAACGGACACTGAGCGCTCTGGTCGCCGGCCTCGCCGCCGGTAGTGTCGAGTTGAGCGCCGGATGCGACTGGGAAAGCGCCCGAACGCAATTGCTCGCCTTGCCCGGGGTCGGCCCTTGGACGGCGGAAGTGATCGCGATGCGCGGCCTCGGTGACCCCGACGCGTTCCCCGCCAGTGATCTGGGCCTACGTCTGGCCGCCAAACAGCTGGGTCTGCCCTCCGACGAACGCTCGCTCGTCGCGCGCAGCGCGCGTTGGCGACCCTGGCGTTCCTATGCCACCCAATACCTTTGGACCACTCTCGAGCATCCGGTAAACCAATGGCCGCCACAGGAGGTCGCATGATCGAGTACCGCACCATCGACAGCCCGATCGGACTGCTGACCCTGGCCGGTCGCGGCTCGGTGCTCACGAATCTGCGCATGGTCGACCAGACGTACGAGCCGAGTCGCACCGACTGGTCACCGAATCCGCGGGCGTTCGGCGATGCCGTCGAGCAACTCGGCGCGTATTTCGCCGGCGAGCGCACCGACTTCGACTTCGAATTCGACCTGCGCGGCTCCGAATTTCAGCGCAGGGTATGGCAGGCGCTGCTGACCATCCCGTACGGGGAGACGCGATCCTATGGACAGATCGCCGACCAGATCGGGGCCACCGGTTCCGCTCGCGCGGTGGGCTTGGCCAACGCACACAACCCGATCGCGATCGTCGTCCCGTGCCACCGGGTCATCGGCGCCAATGGCAGTCTTACCGGCTACGGAGGCGGACTCGACCGAAAGCGAACTCTTCTCCAGATGGAGCGCAGCCACGCGACGGTCCATCCGGAATTGACGCTGTTCGATTAAAGGCACGCATAATGTGCGAATGCAAAAACACCCCCGTTGCCGGGGGTGTTTTTGTGTATGTTCGGCGGTGTCCTACTTTTCCACCCGTATGGGCAGTATCATCGGCGCTGACAGGCTTAGCTTCCGGGTTCGGAATGGGACCGGGCGTTTCCCTGTCGCTGTGGCCGCCGTAACTCTATTTAAATTTGTTTGGTGGGGGGTGTGGCGTCGAATGTTCTGCGGCGAATTGCCGCTGAACTGGACCGTGGTTGCGATTGTGTGTTGGTAAGTTTTCGGCCGGTTAGTGCCAGTTCCCTGCACCCATTACTGGGCTTCCAGGTCTGGCCTATCGAACCCGTAGTCTGCGGGGGGCCTTATCCCTCTAAAAGGGTGAGAAACCTGATCTTGGAGAAGGTTTCCCGCTTAGATGCTTTCAGCGGTTATCCTGTCCGAACGTGGCTATCCAGCCGTGCCCCTGGTGGGACAACTGGTATACCAGAGGTTCGTCCGTCCCGGTCCTCTCGTACTAGGGACAGGTTTCCTCAAGTTTCTGACGCGCGCGGCGGATAGAGACCGAACTGTCTCACGACGTTCTAAACCCAGCTCGCGTGCCGCTTTAATGGGCGAACAGCCCAACCCTTGGGACCTGCTCCAGCCCCAGGATGCGACGAGCCGACATCGAGGTGCCAAACCATCCCGTCGATATGGACTCTTGGGGAAGATCAGCCTGTTATCCCCGGGGTACCTTTTATCCGTTGAGCGACACCCCTTCCACTCAGAGGTGCCGGATCACTAGTCCCGACTTTCGTCCCTGCTTGACTTGTAAGTCTCGCAGTCAAGCTCCCTTGTGCACTTACACTCAACACCTGATTGCCGTCCAGGTTGAGGGAACCTTTGGGCGCCTCCGTTACATTTTAGGAGGCAACCGCCCCAGTTAAACTACCCGCCAGGCACTGTCCGTGAACCCGATAAGGGTTCGACGTTAGGTGTCCAATACGATCAGAGTGGTATTTCAACAACGACTCCATACAAACTGGCGTCTGTACTTCACAGTCTCCCACCTATCCTACACAAACCGTACCGAACACCAATACCAAGTTGTAGTGAAGGTCCCGGGGTCTTTTCGTCCTGCCGCGCGTAACGAGCATCTTTACTCGTAGTGCAATTTCGCCGAGTCTATGGTTGAGACAGTTGGGAAGTCGTTACGCCATTCGTGCAGGTCGGAACTTACCCGACAAGGAATTTCGCTACCTTAGGATGGTTATAGTTACCACCGCCGTTTACTGGGGCTTAAATTCTCCGCTTCACCTTACGGTTAACGGGTCCTCTTAACCTTCCAGCACCGGGCAGGCGTCAGTCCGTATACATCGTCTTGCGACTTCGCACGGACCTGTGTTTTTAGTAAACAGTCGCTACCCACTGGTTTCTGCGGCCGAATCCCGCTCCCACCGCAAGGGTGTTCACGGTATTCCGGCCCCCCTTCTCCCGAAGTTACGGGGGCATTTTGCCGAGTTCCTTAACCATAGTTATCTCGTACGCCTTGGTATTCTCTACCTGACCACCTGTGTTGGTTTGGGGTACGGGCCGTGTATGTGCTCGCTAGAGGCTTTTCTTGGCAGCAGAGGATCACCGAATTCGCCTCAATCGGCTATGCATCACCTCTCAGGATCAATGAGCGACGGATTTGCCTATCGCTCTCCCTACAGGCTTGCCCCAGTATTACCACTGACTGGTACGGCTACCTTCCTGCGTCACCCCATCGCTTGACTACTACCAGCGAAGGTCCCACGCAGCCCCGAAACTCCATGCCCCCGAAGGGGAATGGTCGATCCGGTTTTGGGTGGTTAGTACCGCTGATTCATCAGGGACGCCTATACACGGGTACGGGAATATCAACCCGTTGTCCATCGACTACGCCTGTCGGCCTCGCCTTAGGTCCCGACTCACCCTGGGCGGACTGGCCTGGCCCAGGAACCCTTGGTCTTACGGCGGGCAAGGTTCTCACTTGCCTTATCGCTACTCATGCCTGCATTCTCACTCCCCCACCCTCCACCACCGGTTACCCGGAGGCTTCGCTGAATGGGGGACGCTCCCCTACCCACATCCACGTAGACGTGAATGTGCCGCGGCTTCGGCGGTGTGCTTGAGCCCCGCTACATTATCGGCGCATAATCACTTGACCAGTGAGCTATTACGCACTCTTTCAAGGGTGGCTGCTTCTAAGCCAACCTCCTGGTTGTCTCTGCGACTACACATCCTTTTCCACTTAGCACACGCTTAGGGGCCTTAGCCGGCGATCTGGGCTGTTTCCCTTTCGACGTACGGAGCTTATCCCCCGCCGTCTCACTGCCACGCTTTACACCACGGCATTCGGAGTTTGGCTGACGTCAGTAACCTAGTAGGGCCCATCGGCCATCCAGTAGCTCTACCTCCGTGGTGAACCACGCAACGCTGCACCTAAATGCATTTCGGGGAGAACCAGCTATCACGGAGTTTGATTGGCCTTTCACCCCTACCCACAGCTCATCCCCTCAGTCTTCAACCTAAGTGGGTTCGGGCCTCCACGCGGTCTTACCCGCGCTTCACCCTGGCCATGGGTAGATCACTCCGCTTCGGGTCCAGAACACGCCACTACACCCCAAAGGGGATGCGCCCTATTCAGACTCGCTTTCGCTGCGGCTACCCCGCACGGGTTAACCTCGCGACGTGTCCCTGACTCGCAGGCTCATTCTTCAAAAGGCACGCCATCACCCCACGAGGAGGCTTTGACGGATTGTAGGCACACGGTTTCAGGTACTATTTCACTCCCCTCCCGGGGTACTTTTCACCATTCCCTCACGGTACTAATCCGCTATCGGTCATCGAGAAGTATTTAGGCTTACCGGGTGGTCCCGGCAGATTCACAGCAGATTCCACGGGCCCGCTGCTACTCGGGAACTGATACAAGGTAGGTGACGGGTTTTCGCGTACCGGGCTCTCACCGTCTGCGGCAGGCCATCCCAGGCCATTTCTGCTAACCACGACACTTTCTGACTACCCCTCAGCCAGGTAGAGCTGAGACATATCACTCCCACAACACCGCGCACACAACCCCTACCCGGTTATACATGCGTGCGGTTTAGCCTGTTCCGCGTTCGCTCGCCACTACTGACGGAATCACAATTGTTTTCTTCTCCTACGGGTACTGAGATGTTTCACTTCCCCGCGTTACCTCCCGCACCCTATATATTCAGATACGGGTAACACGACATCACTCGTGCTGGGTTTCCCCATTCGGAAATCCTCGGATCAATGCTAGGTTGACAGCTCCCCGAGGCATATCGCAGCCTCCCACGTCCTTCATCGGCTCTCGATGCCAAGGCATCCACCATGCGCCCTTAAACACTTACTTACACACAAGAGTTAAAAAGAAATTACACATTTTCGATGGACACGTCAGCCACGAAGGACTACGCGTTCATCTAGATGCTCGCAACCACTATCCAATACTCAAACACCACACCCCACCACCAAGATGGAGGGACTCCACACGGATCGACCGAGTGTTGTCTCAGGGCCCAATAGTGTGTCTGGCAATCATTTGCTGTTGTGCACCCGGTTTCCGTCCACTACAGACGAGAACCCCTCACGGCTCGCACTCCACCATTTGGAGTGCTTTTCGTGGTGCTCCTTAGAAAGGAGGTGATCCAGCCGCACCTTCCGGTACGGCTACCTTGTTACGACTTCGTCCCAATCGCCGATCCCACCTTCGACAGCTCCCTCCCAAGGGTTAGGCCACTGGCTTCGGGTGTTACCGACTTTCATGACGTGACGGGCGGTGTGTACAAGGCCCGGGAACGTATTCACCGCAGCGTTGCTGATCTGCGATTACTAGCGACTCCGACTTCATGGGGTCGAGTTGCAGACCCCAATCCGAACTGAGACCGGCTTTAAAAGGATTCGCTTAACCTTACGGCATCGCAGCCCTTTGTACCGGCCATTGTAGCATGTGTGAAGCCCTGGACATAAGGGGCATGATGACTTGACGTCATCCCCACCTTCCTCCGAGTTGACCCCGGCAGTCTCTCACGAGTCCCCGGCATTACCCGCTGGCAACATGAGACAAGGGTTGCGCTCGTTGCGGGACTTAACCCAACATCTCACGACACGAGCTGACGACAGCCATGCACCACCTGCACACAGGCCACAAGGGAACGCCTATCTCTAGACGCGTCCTGTGCATGTCAAACCCAGGTAAGGTTCTTCGCGTTGCATCGAATTAATCCACATGCTCCGCCGCTTGTGCGGGCCCCCGTCAATTCCTTTGAGTTTTAGCCTTGCGGCCGTACTCCCCAGGCGGGGTACTTAATGCGTTAGCTACGGCACGGATCCCAAGGAAGGAAACCCACACCTAGTACCCACCGTTTACGGCGTGGACTACCAGGGTATCTAATCCTGTTCGCTCCCCACGCTTTCGCTCCTCAGCGTCAGTTACTGCCCAGAGACCCGCCTTCGCCACCGGTGTTCCTCCTGATATCTGCGCATTCCACCGCTACACCAGGAATTCCAGTCTCCCCTGCAGTACTCTAGTCTGCCCGTATCGCCCGCACGCTCACAGTTAAGCCGTGAGATTTCACGAACAACGCGACAAACCACCTACGAGCTCTTTACGCCCAGTAATTCCGGACAACGCTCGCACCCTACGTATTACCGCGGCTGCTGGCACGTAGTTGGCCGGTGCTTCTTCTCCACCTACCGTCAATCCGAGAAAACCCGGACCTTCGTCGATGGTGAAAGAGGTTTACAACCCGAAGGCCGTCATCCCCCACGCGGCGTCGCTGCATCAGGCTTGCGCCCATTGTGCAATATTCCCCACTGCTGCCTCCCGTAGGAGTCTGGGCCGTATCTCAGTCCCAGTGTGGCCGGACACCCTCTCAGGCCGGCTACCCGTCGTCGCCTTGGTAGGCCATCACCCCACCAACAAGCTGATAGGCCGCGGGCCCATCCCACACCGCAAAAGCTTTCCACCAAAAGACATGCGTCTAAAGGTCCTATCCGGTATTAGACCCAGTTTCCCAGGCTTATCCCGAAGTGCAGGGCAGATTGCCCACGTGTTACTCACCCGTTCGCCACTCGAGTACCTCCGAAGAGGCCTTTCCGTTCGACTTGCATGTGTTAAGCACGCCGCCAGCGTTCGTCCTGAGCCAGGATCAAACTCTCCAAACAAAAACTCCTCGAAGAACGAGGCGAATTTCAAATTAGAGATACCTGACAAGACGCCAAAAACTGGCATCAAATACGGCCATACCGACACACGGGGAGTGTTTAGGTATGGCCAAAAAAACAACAACAAATAAAAAGACCAAACACACTATTGAGTTCTCAAACAACACTTGTTTCGCCCGTTTTGGGGCAACCCTGCCAGCTTAATACAGGTCGGGCAGGTTAGTCAACTCCCAGTTTTGATCTTCTAGAGACCGTCTCGGGAGCAGCCGTGCCAGGCTAGTACCAATCCAGCGAGGGAGTCAAGGCCCCGATCTCGTCCACCTTCGCGTTGGTGACCGCGCTTGTGGGGCACTGACTTTGGTTACTGTACCCGCTCGATCTCCGCTCCCAAAATCGCCAGGTTCTCCACGAACAGCGGGTAGCCGCGATCGATATGGAAGACGTCGTGGACCTCGGTGTCTCCGTCGGCGACGAGCCCGGCCAACACCAGGCCGGCTCCCGCCCGAATGTCCGAGCACCACACCGGTGCGCTCGACAATTGCGGTAAGCCCCGAACGACGGCGTGATGCCCGTCGGTCCGCGCGTCGGCGCCGAGGCGAATCATTTCTTCGACGAATCGAAAGCGCGCCTCGAATACGTTCTCGGTGATCATCGACGTGCCGTCCGCGATCGAGGCCAAGGCGATCGCCATCGGCTGCAGGTCGGTAGGAAAGCCGGGAAACGGCAGGGTCGCCACATTGACGGCCTTCGGGCGCTCGTACTGCGTCACCCGGAAGCTCTCGTCGGTTTGGGTGACGGTCGCGCCCGCGTCGTGCAGCTTGTGCAGCACCACCTGCAGGTGCGCAGGATCGATACCCGTCACGGTGATGTCCCCGCGGGTGATCGCGGCGGCGATCCCCCAGGTGGCGGCGACGATGCGATCCCCGATCACGCGATGCTCGGTCGGGTGCAGCTTGGGAACGCCGGTGATGGTCATCGTCGGCGAACCCGCGCCTTCGATCTGCGCGCCCATCTGGTTCAACATCGTGCACAGGTCCACGACGTCGGGCTCGCGCGCCGCATTGTGGATGGTTGTGACGCCCTCTGCCACGACCGCGGCCATCAGGATGTTTTCGGTGGCTCCCACGGAGGGGAACTCCAGCTGGATCTCCGCGCCGCGCAACGTATCGGCTTGTGCCACTACGCATCCGTGCTCGATGTTGCATTGCGCACCGAGTTGGCGCAGACCGGCCTGATGCATGTCCAGCGGGCGTGAGCCGATCGCGTCGCCGCCCGGCAGCGCGACGCGGGCGCGTTTGCACCGGCCGACCAGCGGTCCAAGCACGCACACCGAGGCGCGGAACTGTCGGACCGCGGCGAAGTCCGCGTCGTATTTCGGTTCGTCCGGAGAGGTGATCCGGGCGACATCGCCGTCCAATTCGACGGTCGCGCCCAGGCCGCGCAGCACCTCCGCCATCAGCGGCACATCCAGGATGTCCGGGCAGTTGGTGATCGTGCTGGTGCCTTCGGCCAACAGCGTCGCGGCCATCAGCTTGAGGACGCTGTTTTTGGCGCCCCCGACTGCGACTTCGCCCGACAACCGGTTGCCGCCGGTCACCACGAATCGCTCAGCCACCCGCGTCAGTCTAGTGAAGCGGTATCGGCTTGTCAGTCAGCCAACCCACACCCGAGTACGGTTTGCTCATGGCTGTACACCTCACTCGCATCTACACGCGAACCGGCGACGACGGCACGACGGGATTGACTGACTTCTCGCGGGTTTCCAAGAACGATCCTCGGCTGGTGGCCTACGCCGATTGCGACGAAGCGAACTCGGCGATCGGCGTAGCCGTCGCCGTCGGTCAGCCGGACGAGAAGCTCACTTCCGTGTTGCGGCAGATCCAGAACGATTTGTTCGATGCCGGCGCGGATCTGTCGACTCCCGTCGTCGAGAACCCCGAGTATCCGCCGCTGCGCGTCACCCAGCCCTACGTCGATCGGCTCGAGAAATGGTGTGACGCATATAACGAGTCGTTACCGAAGCTCAATTCGTTTGTGCTGCCGGGTGGTTCGCCGTTGTCGGCGTTTCTGCACGTCGCCCGGACCGTGGTCCGTCGGGCCGAACGCTCGGCGTGGGCGGCCGTCGAGGCCGCACCCGGGCAGGTCAACGTCCTGCCCGCGAAATACCTGAACCGCCTGTCGGATCTGCTCTTCATCCTGTCGCGCGTCGCCAACCCCGACGGCGACGTGCTGTGGAAACCGGGTGGCGAGAATGCCACCACGAGTTAGCCCGGCGGCTGTTCGCTCAACGATTGACGCGGTCTAGAGGCTGCGCCGACGGGAACGCGGCGAAGGGCGCGACTCCAGCCAGGACAGGAACGCGGTCAACGCGCCCTTGTCCAAAGCGATCTCGTAGCCGGACCTGCGGTCCTGGGTGGTGTCGCGCAGCTCGATGACGACGATCTCGTCGGTCATGATGTCGAACTCGTCGCCGCGCGGCGCCCGCCTGGACACGATCTCCACGCCTCGCCGGCTCAGCCGGCGGTCCGGCCACAATCGCAGGCTGGAGAGCCGGTAGAACGCCGCTTCTCCCCCGCGATAACGGATTACGCCGTGCCGCCAGCCGTGGCCTCCGACCGCGGGAATGTCTCGCATGATCCCCGCCGTGCCACCCTGGCGCAGCTTCCACAGCCGATAACTCAGCGCGATGACGGCGCTCGCCAGCACGACGACGAGCACGACCATGCCGACCATGGGCGCGCTCATCGGCGGTTAGTCGATCACGCCGACGGCACGCAATCTCGCCCGCCCCTTGGCGGCGATACGCGGGTCGTCAGATTCAGAAGCCTCTCTGGCGGCGCTTTCGTCGATCTCCGACTCGAACTCGGCGGATTCGGCGAGGATCGTCACCGATTCCTCGGTGACAGACAGGAATCCGCCATCCACCGCGATCCGCAGATCGTCTTCGCCCTCTCTTTCGACGCGCACCATTGCGTCTTCGACCAACTGCGCTACCAGCGGGATGTGCCGCGGCAGGATGCCGATCTCACCGACGGTGGTGCGGGTGAACAGAAACGTTGCCTCACCCGACCAGATCTTTCGGTCGACGGCGACTATCTCGACGTTCAAATCCGCCATGCCACAGAGCCTTTCAGAGCCATGCCGCTCATGCCTCAGGAATCAAGTTTGGCGCCAAAGCTTTCGGCTTTCTTGGCCAGGTCGTCGAGGCCACCGATCAAGAAGAACGCCTGCTCCGGGATGTGGTCGAAATCGCCCTTGGTCAGCCGGTCGAATGACTCGATCGTCTCCTTCAGCGGCACCGTCGAGCCGGGCTGACCGGTGAACTGCTCGGCAGCCATCATGTTCTGCGAGAGGAACCGCTCGATGCGCCGTGCGCGCTGCACGAGCTGCTTGTCCTCTTCCGACAGCTCGTCGATACCGAGGATCGCGATGATGTCTTGGAGGTCCTTGTACCGCTGCAGGATTCGGATGACTTCCTGCGCCACCCGGTAGTGCTCGTCACCGACGACACTCGGGTCCAGGATGGTCGAGCTCGACGCCAGCGGGTCCACCGCGGGGAAGATGCCCTTGGAGAAGACGTTGCGGGAGAGCTCGGTGGTCGCGTCCAGGTGCGCGAACGTCGTGGCCGGCGCGGGATCGGTGTAGTCGTCGGCGGGCACGTAGACCGCCTGCATCGACGTGATCGACTTGCCTCGCGTCGAGGTGATGCGCTCCTGCAGCTCGCCCATCTCGTCGGCCAGCGTCGGCTGGTAACCCACCGCGGACGGCATACGGCCGAGCAGCGTCGACACCTCCGAACCGGCCTGGGTGAATCGGAAGATGTTGTCGATGAACAACAGCACGTCCTGGCCCGCCTCGTCGCGGAACCACTCGGCCATGGTCAGCGCGGACAACGCCACCCGCATACGGGTGCCGGGCGGCTCGTCCATCTGACCGAACACCAGCGCGGTGTCCTTGAGCACGTCGGCTTCCTTGAGCTCGACCCACAGGTCGTTGCCCTCACGGGTGCGCTCACCCACACCGGCGAAAACCGAAGTACCACCGAAGTTTCGGGCGATACGGTTGATCATCTCCTGGATCAGCACCGTCTTGCCGACGCCGGCACCGCCGAACAGCGCGATCTTGCCACCACGCACATACGGGGTGAGCAGGTCGACGACTTTGAGTCCGGTTTCGAGCATCTCAGTTCGGGGCTCGAGCTCTTCGAACGCCGGTGGCTTGCGGTGAATCGACCAGTGCTCGAAGTCTTCTCCATAGCCCGGCTTGTCGAGGCAGTCTCCCAGCGCGTTGAAGACGTGGCCTTTGACATCCTCGCCGACCGGCACCGAGATGGAGTCACCGCTGTCGGTGACCTCGACGCCGCGCACAAGGCCGTCCGTGGGCTGCAGGGAGATAGCTCGCACCAGATTGTCGCCCAGGTGCTGAGCGACCTCGAGCGTCAGGGTCTTCTTCAGATCCTCGTAGGTGACCTCGGCGCGCAGCGCGTTGAACAGGTCCGGCACCGAGCCACGGGGGAATTCGACATCGACGACGGGCCCGGCGATACGCACCACGCGGCCTTTGGTGTCGCTGTCTTGCGACTTGTCGGTCTTTTCGGTGCTTTGAGTAGTAGCAGCCATAATTTCTTCCGCTTCCTTTGCGCTACTTGGCGTCGGCGAGCGCGTTTGCGCCACCGACGATTTCGCTGATCTCTTGGGTGATCTGGGCCTGCCGCTCGCGGTTCGCCATCAGCGTGAGCTCCTTGATCAGGTCGTCGGCGTTGTCTGTCGCCGACTTCATCGCTCGTTGCCGCGACGCGAGCTCCGACGCCGCCGACTCGAGCAGCGCCGTGTACACCCGCGTCGTCACATACCGCGGCAGCAGCGCGTCGAAAAGCGTTGTCGCGTCCGGCTCGAACGAGTACAAGGTGTGCAGCTCGTCGGTGTCCTCAACATATTCAACGACCAGCGGAGCGATGCGGTGGGCGACCGCGGCCTGCGACATCATCGACTTGAACTCCGAGTAGACGATGTGCAGTTCGTCGACGCCCTGGCCGTCCTCCGATTCGTCGTCACCCGCACCCGCCATGAACGTCTCGACCAGCGTCGAGGCGATCTCCGTGGCGTTCTCGTATGTGGGTTGCTCAGAGAAACCCGTCCACGATTCCGTGATGTCCCAATTACGGAACTTGAAGTAATTCAGCGCCTTTCGACCCACCGTGTAGACGACCGGTGTCTTGCCTTCCTCCCTCAGTAGGGAAAACAGCTCCTCGGAGCGGCGAAAAATACTCGAGTTGTACGCGCCGCACAAACCACGGTCCGAGGACACCACCAGGACGCCGGCCCGCTTCGCCTCTTCTCGCTCGACCAGCAACGGATGGTCCAATGCGGCTTCGGAGGACAGCGTGGTGAGCATCGACGTGATCTGCAACGTGTAGGGCCGGGCGGATTCCAACCGGGCCTGCGCCTTGCCGATGCGCGACGTCGCGATCATCTCCTGGGCCTTGGTGATCTTCTTGATCGACCCCGCCGAACGGATCCGGCCGCGCAATTCGCGAAGTGTTGCTGCCATCGATGGCTACTTCTTGTCCTTGCCGGAGGATTTCTTGGAATCCTTGGATTCCTTCTTCTCCTTCGGCTTGTCCTTTTTGACCTGAACGGACTCTTTTTCCAGATCCTCTTCGTCCAGGGCCTCGACGTGCTCGTCGGGCACGACCGATCCACCGCCGGTGGCCGCGAAGCCCTTCTTGAACTTTTCGATGATCTCGGTGAGCTGGTTCTCACCCTCCTCCGAGAGTTTTCCGCTGTCGCGGACGCCGCTCAGGAACTTCTCTTCCGAGGCCCGCATGTGGTCCAGCAGCTCGGTCTCGAATCGTCGGACGTCCTCGACGGGCACCGAGTCCAGGTGACCGCCGGTGCCCAGGAAGATCGAAACCACCTGCTCCTCGACCGGCATGGGCTGGTACTGCGGCTGCTTCAGCAGTTCGACCAGCCGTTCACCGCGTTCCAGCTGGGCCTTGGAGGTCGCGTCCAGGTCCGACGCGAAGGCGGCGAACGATTCCAGTTCGCGGTACTGCGACAAGTCCAGTCGCAGCGATCCGGCGACTTCCTTCATGGCCTTGATCTGTGCCGCCCCACCCACACGGGACACCGACACACCGACGTTGATGGCCGGCCGCACACCCTGGTTGAACAGGTCGGACTCCAGGAAGCACTGCCCGTCGGTGATGGAGATGACGTTGGTGGGAATGTAGGCGGAGATGTCGTTCGCCTTGGTCTCGATGATCGGCAACCCGGTCAGTGAGCCACCTCCGAGATCGTCCGACAGCTTGGCGCAGCGCTCCAGCAGGCGGGAGTGCAGGTAGAACACGTCGCCGGGGTAGGCCTCGCGACCCGGCGGCCGGCGCAGCAGCAACGAGATCGCCCGGTACGCCTCGGCCTGCTTGCTCAGGTCGTCGAAGACGATCAGCACGTGCTTGCCTTCGTACATCCAGTGCTGGGCGATCGCCGAACCCGTGTACGGTGCAAGCCATTTGAAGCCGGCGGAATCGGAAGCCGGCGCGGCCACGATGGTGGTGTAGTCCATCGCACCGCCCTCGTCCAGGGCGCGCCGCACCGAGGCGATCGTGGTGCCCTTCTGCCCGATTGCCACGTACACGCAGCGCACCTGCTTGCGTTCGTCGCCGCTCTCCCAGTTCTCGCGCTGGTTGAGGATGGTGTCCACGCAGACGGCGGTCTTGCCGGTCTTGCGGTCTCCGATGATCAGCTGCCGCTGGCCGCGACCGATCGGGGTCATCGCGTCGATGGCCTTGATACCGGTCTGCAGCGGCTCGCTCACGCTCTGCCGCTGGACCACCGACGGCGCCTGGATCTCCAGCGCGCGGCGGATGTCGGTGTCGATGTCTCCGCGGCCGTCGATCGGCTGGCCCAGCGGATTGACGACGCGCCCGAGGAACGCGTCGCCGACGGGAACAGACAAGACCTCGCCGGTGCGCTTGACTTGCTGACCCTCTTCGATCTTCTCGAAGTCACCCAGGATCACCGCGCCGACGCTGTGCTCCTCGAGGTTGAGGGCCACGCCGAGGACGCCGCCGGGGAACTCGAGCAACTCCTGGGTCATGACCGAGGGCAGGCCTTCGACGTGTGCGATGCCGTCCCCCGCGTCGACGACGGCACCGACCTCTTCCCGGGAGGTGTCGGACGTGAAAGAGCCTACGTACTCCTCGATGGCGCTCTGGATGTCATCAGCGGAGATTGTCAACTCGGCCATGGCTTTTCGTCTTCCTACTTGATCGTGGTTCGCGTGTGATTGTGATGAATGGTCAATCGGGCAGTTGAGCCTGGGCGGCGGTAAGGCGAGAAGCGAGTGTCCCGTCAATCACTTCGTCGGCCACGGAGATGAGCAGCCCGCCCAGTAGTTCGGCATCGACCTGCAGCTGCACCGCTACGGAGTGCCCATAGATGCGGCCGAGCACGTCGGTGAGGCGAGACCGCTGATCGTCGCTGAGTTCGGCCGCCGCACTCACCTGGGCGACGATCTCGCCGCGCCGGGCCACGGCGACTTCCGTCAGGAATTGAACGGCTTCCTCGGCCGGCTGGCCTCGGAGCAGTTCGACCGTCTGGGAAAGCAGCGCCACCACGATGGGGTTGACCCTGCCGCTTGCGCTGTCGAGCACCTTGCGCAAAAGACCGACTCGGCCGTCCACCGGAACGGCGTAGTCGCCCAGCAGGATGGCGAGCCGCGGCTGCGCATCGAGGACGCGGGAGAACCGGAACAGCTGTTCTTCGACCTCGTCGACTTTGTCCTCACGTTCGGCGACCTCGAGCAGCGCTTGTCGAGACACGTGTTCGATGGCGTCGATGAGGTCGGAGTTGATCGACCACCGCTCCGAGACCGCCGAACGCAACACCTCGAGTGTGGCGTCGCCGACCTTGCCGGAGACCAGCCGTTCCATCAACCGGACCCTAGGGGTGCCGTCCTCGGCCGGAACGGTCAGATACCTCGTGACGACGATCTCTCGGTCCAGCATGTGTGCCACCGCCACCAGCTCAGTGGACAGAGCCGAAAGCCCCTTGTTGTCAAGGTCTTTGGCGATGGTGCTGAACCGATCCGACAGGTTGCCCAGCGCGACACGACTCGACGAGCGCATCTTGGTCATCAACGGGTACTGGACGTCGGCCGAGGCGGGCGCCATCTCCTCGAGCTCCTCGAGGAACCGGTCGACGGTGGCCGACTGCTGTTCGGGGTCGGCGACGTAGTTGCGCACCAGCTCGCCCGCCTGACGCACCGCTTCGTGGCCGAGTTCCAAGCGGAGCTGTCGGCTCAGCTGGGTGCGTAACAGTTCGACCTGGCGGCCGCCCTGTACGTTGATGCGTTCGGACTCGACATCCGCCTGGGCCCGCAACTGCTCGACGATGCGGCCGGCGTCAGCCTGGGCCTCCTCGACGATCTGCTCGCCCTCTGTCTTCGCGTCTTCCACGGCCTTGTTGTGCGCCTCGGTCGATTGCGTCAGTCGATCACTCGCCGTCGCAGCATCTTTCAGCTGTTGGCGCACGGCGTCCTGCCGCGCGGCCATCAGCCGGCGCACCGGCGGCACGACATAACGCACCACCAGAAACACGATGGCGGCAAAGCCCACCAACTGGCCGATGAAAGTCGACATACGTAATTACCGTCCGGATGTCTTGGTTGCGGATGTGGTCGCGGCGGCGGGGGCGACGTCGATGCCGAGGATTCGACTTGCCAACGTCGCCGACATCGACGCCACATTGGCGCGCAGGTCCAGTTCCACGGCGTCCCTCTCCCGCTTCAACTGCTCGGATGCCATTTGCAACGTCGACATCACCTGTTGTTCGGCCCGGGCGCGCGCGTCTTCGACCACCTTACGACCTTCGGCGCGGGCATTGTCGCGCAATGACGACGCCTGAACCCGTGCCTCGCTCAGGGCTTCTTCGTAGTCGGCCTTGGCCGCCTCGAATTGCTCGGCCGCCTTCTTGTTGTCGGCGGCCGTCTTGGCGACCATGGCCTCGCGCTCGTGCAACACCCTCATCACCGGGGGCACAACGAATGTGCCGATGACGGCCAGCACGATCAGGAAGATGGCCAGCACGAAGAAGAAGGTGCCGTTGGGAACGAGGAAGTTGCTGCCCCCCTCGGCCACCACCCGGCTGGATGCCAAAATGCTCAGACTCGCGTCACGCATTGCGGCGAATTACTTGACCGGGGTAGCGAAGACGAACAACGCCATAAACGCCAAGTTGATGAAGTAGGCCGCCTCGACCAGACCGACCGTGATGAAGAACGGCGTGAACAGCCGGCCCTGCGCCTCGGGCTGCCGGGCGATGCCCGAAACCAGCGCGTTACCGGCAATGCCGTCACCGATGCCGGCGCCGATCGCGCCGCCACCCATGATCAGGCCTCCGCCGATGAGAGCGGCGGCAGCGATTTGGGGGTCCATGCCTGCCATTCTTTTCCTCCTTTTTTGGGGGCCTATCCGGTAGCGGTCTACCAGGCCTCTGTAATGGTGCGTGGGACAAGACACTTCATAGCGGTCTCAGTCATGGTGATCCTCGATCTCCATGGATTGGCTGAAGTACAAGATGGTCAGGATCGAGAAGATGAACGCCTGGATCGCGCCGACGAACAGGTCGAAGGCCTTCCAGATCGCGTTGGGTGCCCACATGATGTAGGGCGGAAAGAGCGCGATCAGCGCGACCAGGATGCCGCCGGCGAAGATATTGCCGAAAAGTCGGAGCGACAGCGAGATCGGCTTCGCGAGCTCTTCAACGAGGTTGATTGGCGCCAGGAACGCCACATGCCCCTTGACCACGGCGAGCGGATGCCCGATGATGCCGCGGCGCCAGATGCCCGCCACGTGATAACAGACGAAGACGAAGAGGGCCAGCGCCAGCACGTAATTGATGTCCGCCGCCGCCGACTTCAGCAGCTCGGTCGCGTGTCCGGATTTGTCTTTGTACTGCAGCGGCAGCACCGACAGCCAGTTGGAGATCAGGATGAACACGAAGATTGTGACGGCCAACGGCAGCACGAACGGGGCGATCCGCATGCCGATAGCGCTCTCGATCTGTCCGCGCATCTGTTCGGTGATCGCCTCCCAGAACAACTGAACGCCACTGGGCACGCCCTTGGAGGTGATCTTCGCGCGCAGGAAGAAGGCCAGCCCGAGAACGATCACCGCGGCGATCGCGGTCGACAGGATCGTGTCGGTGTTGACCGTCATGCCGAGCCACTTGGCTTGGGTGTGATCGCCAACCTCGATTGCAGACTCGGCGAGGAACATCATCCCAGTCATCGTTGCTGTTCCTTACCTTCCGTTCCGTCCGATCCTGGGATCACGCCGCCTTCGACACCGCCCGGAGGCTCCGCCCAGTCGCCGGCGCGCAGCTTCTTCCACACCGGAAGGGCTGTCGAGAAAACCAATAGGACCTGGAACAGCGCCAATCCGAACACGACGCCAAGGCCGGCGGGCCGGAATACGTACGCGATGATCAGCCCGACGACGGTAATGATGGCCAGCCGTGACGCCGAGTTGACCGCCATCGACCTTTTCAGCGGGTGATCTTTGGCGGTGATCGCTTCAACCGAGCGGCGCACAAGCACCGCATTGAGCAAACCCAGGAGAAGTCCGACACCGAAGAAGACTCCGACCATCAGGTGATCCGACAGTCCGGCGGCGAGCACCGCCACCGCGGTGATGGCAATGCTTATCGCGAAGAGCCGAATCGGACGGAAAGCAACAGAGGGAAACACCAACGGCGCGTCCTGCGCTGGTGTCGTCACTGCAGCACCTCAATCCCAGGTTGGTAACACGGGAACCCCCCGACCGACTGATCGGTGGTCCGCCGAGCGTATCGCACGTCACAGTTGAATCACCCAAGGGGTATATCCCGGGGCCGGTCTTCATCCAGCCCACTCGGATCAGCCTCCGATGGACCCGTAGCCTGCGCGGCTTTTTGGGGTTCTACCAGCACCGTACCACATCACGAACCCCACTACTACTCCTCGTCGTAGTACTCGTCTCGGCGGCGCAGGAGCGGTATCGCGGTGGCGATGCCGGCCACGAGGATGGCGCCCAGCATTACCGCCGCGGTATCTCGCGGGCGGAAAAAGATCGTGCTCGCCGCCCCGAACGCGACGATCCCGACCCACAGATAGATCAGCAACACCACCCGACGGTGCGAATGGCCGATCTGCAGCAACCTGTGATGCAGGTGCATCTTGTCGGGGCTGAACGCGCTGCGGCCCGCGCGGGTACGGCGCACGATCGCCAGCAGCAAATCGAGCATCGGTACGAAAATGACCGCGGCCACCAGTAGGAACGGGGACAGCAGCACGAACACATCGCGGGCACCGTACGCGTTCTGTGAGACCGGGCCGGCGGCCGTCGTCGACGCGGCCGACAGCATCAGACCGATCAGCATGGAGCCGGAGTCGCCCATGAAGATCTTGGCGCGATGGAAGTTGTGCGGGAGGAAACCCAGGCAGGCGCCGGCGAGAACCACCGAAATCACCGCGGGCGGATAGAACAGCACGTCACCGCCGTGGTCGCGCAGCAGGCCGACGGAGAACATGCAGATCGCCAGCGCCGTGATCAGGCCCAGCCCGGCGGCCAGACCGTCGAGCCCGTCGACGAAGTTCATCGCGTTGACGACCGAGACGGTCAGCGCCAGGGTCAGCAGGATCGACGAGGCCTGGTCGAGCACGATGGTGCCGACCCCGCCGATGGGGATGTAGAGAACGCTCCACGCCACCCCCATGGTGACCAGCACACTGGCCGCGGTGATCTGACCGGCGAACTTGGTCAACGCATCGAGACCCCATCGGTCGTCGATCAGGCCGATGCCCATGATGACCGCGCCGGCCACCAATACCGCGGGCATGCCGGCGGAGTAGACGAACCCACGGGTGAGCGCGGGCAGTTGGGACGCCAGAAAGACAGCCGTGATGACGCCCAGGAACATCGCCAGCCCGCCCATCCGGGGGGTCGGCGTCACGTGGACATCGCGCTCCCGCGGATAGGCGACCGCGCCCAGCCGCGTGGCCAGCACCCGCACCGGTCCGGTCGCGAAGTACGTGATGATCGCTGCGGTCAACCCCACCAGCGCCAGCTCACGAAGCGGAACGCCGGCGCCGCGGTCCCCCAGCGCGAGCAACCCACCGGCAAGGTTGGTCACGTCGCTGGACATCACCGAGACCGTACTGGACAAACCTGGCACCTCGACAGCCGCTCCAGTCAGGCCGGGGCGGTCAAGCTTTCCGGATCGACGGCGAGTACTTCCGCGATCCGTTCCGCGCTCACCGGACCCGGCCGCAGAATCCTCGGGGTGGCCCCGGTCAGGTCGACGATCGTGGAGGCGGCCCCTTGATCGGACGGACCCGCGTCCAGATAGACGTCCACCAGGTCGCCGAGCTGGCTGCGCGCCTCGTGGGCATTCACGGCGGCCGGACTGCCGGAGACGTTGGCGCTCGACACGGCCAGCGGCCCTACTTCGCGCAGCAGTTCAATGGCAACGGGGTGCAGCGGCATTCGCAACATCACCGTGCCGCGGGCATCGCCGAGGTCCCACTGCAATGACGGCGCCTGACTCACCACGAGGCTCAACGCGCCCGGCCAGAAGGCGCGGATCAGGTCGCGGGCACCGTCCGGCATGGTGTAGACGAGTCCCTCGATGGTGTGCCAGGAGCCGACCAGCACACCCACCGGCATGTCGCGCCCCCGTCCCTTTGCCGAGAGCAACGCCGAGACCGCGGCGCTGTTGAACGCATCGGCGGCGATGCCGTACACGGTGTCGGTCGGCATTACGACTAGGCGGCCGCCCTTGAGCGCTCCCGCCGCCGCGGTTATTCCGAGCGAGCGTTGGGTGGTATCCGCACAGTCGAAGACGTCAGTCATTAGCGCCGTGTCTCCCCCGCTGTCGCCCTCCTGCGGGCCGTCACGAATCGCGACCGGCCGGTCAGGTCTCGCCGGGCCCGAACGTCTTCGAAGGATTCCGTGCGACCGAACAGCTCCACCGTCTGCGCCGAGGTGGTGTCATCATGCTCGATACCGATCAGTCCGCCCGGGCGCAGCCAGCGACCGGCCAGATGGACGAGGGGGGCGATCACGGCCAATCCGTCCGGACCGCCGAACACAGCCTGGTGCGGATCGTGTTGCGCGACTTCGGGGTCCAACACAGCCGCGTCGGGAACATACGGCGGGTTGGCCACCAACATGTCGACTCGACCGTCCAGGTCGGCGAGCAGTCCCGGGTCGGAGGCCAGCTCCGTGACGTCGGTGCACAGCAACTCGATCGCCGTGCCCTGCGCGTTGCGGCGCGCGTATTCCAGCGCGGTTTCCGAGTTATCGATGGCGACGATGCGCGCCGCGGGCCGGTGGTGGGCCAGCGCCACCGCCAAAGCGCCCGAACCGGTGCACAAGTCGGCGATGACGGGCCGCGGCACCAGTTGTTGCGAGGTAGCCCATTCCAGCAGGACCTCGGTCTCGGGGCGGGGTATGAACACCCCGGGACCAACGTGCAGCGTGACGGGGCCGAATGCCGCGGTCCCCAGAAGGTGTTGCAATGGCACCCGTTGCGAACGCGCGGCCACGACCTCGCGGTAGCGCTTCAGGAAGTCGCCATCGGGGGACTTGAGCAGGCTCAGGCGGCCGCGGTCAGTTCCCGCCAGGTGTGCGGCCAGCTGCTCGGCATCCCAACGCGCAGAATCGATTCCCGCTTCGGCAAGGGTGGCCGCAGCATCGTCGATCGCGCGCCGCAGGGCGGTCATGCCTGTTGCAGCCGGGACTGCTTGTCGGCGGCGGCGAGGGCGTCGAACAAGGCGTCGAGGTCGCCGTCGAGAACCTGGTCGAGGTTGTGCGACTTGAAATTGATGCGATGGTCCGCGATCCGGTTTTCCGGGAAGTTATACGTCCGGATGCGTTCGCTGCGGTCGACGGTGCGAATCTGGCTGGCCCGGTCCGCCGAGGCATCCGCCAGCGCCTGCTCCTCGGCCAAGGCTTGCAGACGGGCGGCCAGCACCTGCAGCGCGCGGGCCTTGTTCTGCAGCTGCGACCGTTCGTTCTGGCAGGTGACGACGATGCCGGTGGGCAGGTGGGTGATGCGCACCGCGGAGTCGGTGGTGTTGACGCCCTGGCCACCCTTCCCCGACGAGCGATAGACATCGATGCGCAGGTCCGACTCGTCGATCTGCACCTCACCGACTTCTTCGGGTTCGGGGTACACCAGCACGCCGGCCGCCGAAGTATGCACGCGGCCTTGGGATTCCGTCACCGGGACACGCTGCACCCGGTGCACCCCGCCCTCGAATTTCATCCGTGACCAGACCCCGTCGGCGGTGTCGCCCTTGCTGGCGATCGCCAGCGTCGCGTCCTTGTAGCCGCCGAGGTCCGAGGTGGTTTCGTCGAGCACGGTGACGGTCCAGCCATGCCGTTCGGCGTAGCGAATGTACATCCGCGCCAGGTCAGCGGCGAACAGCGCCGATTCCTCTCCCCCTTCACCGGATTTCACTTCGAGCACGATGTCGTCGGGGTCATGCGGGTCGCGTGGCGCCAGCATGTCGGTGAGTTGGGTGTCCAGCTCGGACACCTGTGTTTCCAGATCCGTCACCTCGGCGCCGAAGGACGCGTCGTCGGCGGCCAACTCGCGGGCCGTTTCCAGGTCGTCGCGGGCGGCAACCAGCTTGCGGTAGGTGCCCACGATCGGGGCCAGCCGAGCGAAACGTCGTCCGGCTTTGCGGGCCTCGTCGGGATTGCTGTGCAATTCCGGATCTGCCAGCCTGCGCTCGAGGTCGGCATGCTCGGCCAGCAGCACATCAATGGTCTGTACCGGCTTGGTCACTGCCGCACCTCCTGCCCCGCTTCGCCTGTCATGCACCGCAACGCAAACCGACGCCCGGCCTGTGCGACGGTGCGCACAGTTCGGGCGTCGGTTACCGAACTATTTGTCGGCAGCAGCGCCGGCGTTGCGCTTGCCGTACCGCTTCTCGAAGCGGGCCACGCGGCCACCGCTGTCGAGGATCTTCTGCTTGCCGGTGTAGAAGGGGTGGCACTGCGAGCACACCTCGACGACGATGCGCCCGCCGTCCTTGGTGCTGCGCGTCTGGAAGGTGTTGCCACACCCGCAGAGCACCGTGGTCTCCGCGTAGGCGGGGTGAATGTCAGCTTTCATGGTGTCCTCTTCGATCGTTTGTCGCCCGCCCCCGTCCGAACTCGGACGGTCGGGCGTGAGCTCCGAACCTCAACGGTTGCCGGATAGTCGAGCCCCGATTATGCCAGGTCAACCGCCATCATCCCAAACAGCGAGCTGCGCCCGTTCATTCCCACCCGGACCCGATCCCGTCTCGGGTCTGCGCGGCGGGCTAGTCGTTGTCCATCGCCCCCGGCGTCGTCTTGGACACCTGGACCAGGAACTCGTAGTTGTTCTTCGTCTTGCGCAGCTGCGACATCAGCAGGTCGATGGCCTGATGCGAGTCCAGGCCGGACAGCACACGGCGCAGCTTGTGCACGATGCCGAACTCGTCCGGTGACAGCAGCAACTCGTCCTTACGGGTACCCGACGGGTTCACGTCGACCGCCGGGAAGACCCGCCGCTCAGAGATCTTCCGGTCGAGCTTGAGCTCTGCGTTACCGGTGCCCTTGAACTCCTCGAAGATGACCGTGTCACCGGTGGATCCCGTCTCGACCATCGCGGTGGCGATGATGGTCAGCGACCCGCCTTCTTCGATGTTGCGGGCGGCGCCCAGGAACCGCTTGGGCGGGTACAGCGCGGTGGAGTCGACACCACCGGACAGGATGCGCCCCGAGGCCGGCGACGCATTGTTGTAGGCGCGCCCGAGGCGGGTGATCGAGTCCAGCAGGACGACGACGTCCTTGCCCTGCTCAACCAGCCGCTTGGCCCGCTCGATCGCCAGCTCGGCGACCGAAGTGTGGTCCGACGGCGGCCGGTCGAAGGTCGAGGCGATGACCTCACCCTTGACCGAACGGGTCATGTCGGTGACCTCCTCGGGCCGCTCGTCGACGAGCACGACCATGAGGTGGCATTCCGGGTTGTTCCTGGTGATCGCGTTGGCGATGTCCTGCAAGATCGTCGTCTTACCGGCCTTCGGCGGCGACACGATCAGCGCACGCTGGCCCTTGCCGATCGGCATGATCAGGTCGATGACGCGGGTGGTCAGCCGGTCGCTGGTGGTTTCCAGGCGAAGCCGCTGGTTGGGGTACAACGGCGTCAGCTTGGAAAAATCGGGCCGCTTCTTGGCGTCCTCGACCGAGCCGCCGTTGACGCTGTCCAGTCGCACCAACGGGTTGAACTTCTGCCGCTGGTTGGGCTGTTCGCCGTCCTTCGGCACGCGGACCGCGCCGGTGACGGCGTCACCACGGCGCAGGCCGTTCTTGCGCACCATGTTCATCGACACGTAGACGTCGTGCGGGCCGGCCAGGTAGCCGGAGGTGCGCACGAAGGCGTAATTGTCGAGGACGTCAAGAATGCCGGCTACCGGTTGAACGACGTCATCCTCGCGCAGCTCGGTGTCGCCACCCTCACCGGTTCGCTCACCCCGGCGGCGGCGGTCACGGAAGCGACGTCCCCGCCGGCCCTGACGGCCCTCGCCGTCGTCGTCCTGCTGGTTCGAGCCGCCACGGCCCTGCTGTCCACCGGAGTTCTGCTCCTGGTCGCCGCCGCCGTCCTGGCCGCGGTCGTCATTCTGGTTGTCTTGCTTGGATTTCTCGCGGCGCTCGGCCTCGCCGGTAGCCGCGCCCTCGCGGCCGCCTGAGCTTTCGCGGTCGGCTTCGTCGTTGCCGCGGGCGGAGGATCCCGCTTCGCGGGAGGCGCCGCGTCGTTCGCGGCGGGGCGCCTCGGTCGAGGCACCGTTCTGGTCGCGCTCGGTCGCCGGCGCTTCGGCGTTGTTGTCGTTCTTGCCGGTGTCCTGGTTGTCCGACTTGCCGCTGTCCTGAGCGGACTTGGTGCCATTGGCGGGAGCGCCGTTGGCCTGGCCCCGGACTTCCTTGATCGCCGCGATCAGTTCGTTCTTACGCATACCCGACGTCCCTTTGACGCCAACTTGATTGGCCAGCGCGCGCAGCTCGGGTAGCACCATCGTGGACAGTGCACCGCCCGAGACGCTGGGTTTCGCGTCGGGAGTGTCTGTGGTCACGGCATTCGATAGTTGATTGGCGTCAGTGTTTTCGCCAGCCGTGAACAGGTCCGTATCAGTCACGGATTTCCTTTCTTTCCCCCGCTGATCAGGTCATACGGGGGGTTCGTTGCATTCAGGCAAATTGCCGAGTGCGCCCAATCATCGACATTGCAACGGTGATCGCCTGGATCGGCGGAGTAAACGGCGAACCTCGTCCACAAGAAGAATTGGTGTGTCCTAGCGGCAAGGCAGTATGGATGCAGATGCAGATGCTGCGATTGCTGGACGGCTCCGAGGATAGCCCCCATCCCTGCCGGAAGCAAGCAAACCCTCCGGCCACGCCATCGATCAACCGACGACGGTGACTCCCGGGTTCCAGCGAGCTGGTTCGCCAGCGGTCATCTCGCTGATGGCAAATCCGATCGTGGCCCCGTAGTCCATGACTTCCGAGGGCAACTCCGGCGCCGTGGTCAGCGCGATCAGCGAAGGCCCTGCCCCCGAGAGCGTCGTCGCAATGTTATGACGCCGCAACAATCGCAAATATTCCGCTGAGGCCGGCATGGCCGGTGCGCGCTCCGACTGGTGCAACACGTCCTCGGTGGCCGCCATGAGCAGGTCCGGGCGTTCGGTGAGTGCCACCACCAGCAACGCGGCGCGGCTGACGTTGAATCGTGCGTCCTCGTGGCTGATCTGCTCGCGCAGCAGCACTCGGGTGTCCGCGGTGAGTGAGCGTTCCTCCGGAATCGCGCAGTAGAGGTGGATATCGGGGTGAAGCCGCAGCGGCACCGCCGCATACTGCGGGTGGGTTCCACTGCGGTCGGCCCACGCGACGACCGCACCGCCCAACACCGCGGCCGCCGCGTTGTCGGGATGACCCTCGAACTCCGACGCCAGCTGGATCAGTTGAGTGTTGCTGAGCGGTGTCCAATCCGTCTGTGCGACAAGGCCGTTTGCGGCCGCCAGCCCGCCGACCACCGCCGCCGCGGAGGAACCGAGGCCGCGCGAGTGTGGGATGGCGTTGCGGCAGCGCACCACCAGGCCCGGCGCACGGACCCCTATGGCCCGCAGGCCGCAGTCCAGGGCACGAACGACCAAGTGTTCGGGGCCCACCGGCAGCTGGCCGGCACCCTCACCCTCGACCAGCACAACCAGCCCGGATTCCGTTATCTCGACGATGATTTCGTCGTAAAGGCTCAACGCCAGACCGAGGGTGTCAAAGCCAGGGCCAAGGTTGGCGCTGGACGCCGAAACCACGGCGCTGGCCACCAAGCCGACCGGCAGCATCGGGGTCATCAACGGACCTTCGTCGCGAATGCAATTGCCACTAGGCCAGCCCAAGTTTTTCGACCACGAGGACCGGATCCACCGGCAGCGGGGTCACGGTCGGCATATCCCGCAGCGCGGTGTCGGGATCCTTGAGGCCGTTGCCGGTCACGGTGCACACGACTGTCGACCCACGGGCCACCCAACCGTCGTCAACGGCCTTGAGCAGACCGGCGATGCTGGCCGCCGAGGCGGGTTCGACGAAGACGCCCTCGGACTCGGCCACCAGGTGATAGGCGGCCAGGATCTCTTCGTCGGTTGCGGCCAAGAAGCGTCCATTCGATTGCTGCTGCGCGTCAACGGCCGCCGTCCACGATGCCGGCGCGCCGATGCGGATCGCGGTGGCGATCGTCTCCGGGTTCTTGACCGGGGCGCCACGCACCAGGGGGGCCGCGCCGGCCGCCTGGGTGCCCAGCATGCGCGGCAACTTCTCGATCATTCCCTCGTGGTGATACTCGGTGTATCCCTTCCAGTAAGCGGTGATGTTTCCCGCGTTGCCGACGGGCAGGGCGTGCACGTCGGGTGCGGTGCCGAGTGCGTCGACAATCTCGAACGCCGCGGTCTTCTGGCCCTCGATGCGCACCGGGTTGACGGAGTTGACCAATGCGATCGTCGGGAAGTCGGCGGCCATCTTGCGGGCCAGCTCCAGGCAATCGTCGAAGTTGCCGTCGATCTGAATGATCTTGGCGCCGTGCATAACGGCCTGCGCCAGCTTGCCCATCGCGATCTTGCCCTGCGGTATCAGCACAGCGCAGGTGATGCCGGCCCGTGCCGCATATGCCGCCGCCGACGCCGAGGTGTTTCCGGTCGACGCGCACAACACCGCCTGCTGCCCGCGGGCCAGCGCGTCGGTGACCGCCATCGTCATGCCGCGGTCTTTGAAAGAGCCGGTGGGATTGAGGCCCTCGACCTTGAGATGCACCGTGCAACCGGTCTTTTCCGAGAGCCGGCCCGCCGCGATCAGCGGTGTACCCCCCTCGAGCAGGGTGACCGGGGTCCAGTCGTCACCGACCGGCAACCGGTCCCGGTATGCCTCGATCAGACCGGGCCACGGCTGATGAACGGTGGTGCGCGGGGCGCTCATAGGGTGGTCCCTTCCAATCGCAGCACGCTGGTCACGCTCTGGACGACATCCAAATCGGCCAGCGCATCCACGGTTTCAGACAGCGCGGCATCCGTGGCGGTGTGAGTGACCACGACGATGCGGGCCCCCACCCGCCGTCCGTCTTCGTCCGCGACGCCTTCCTGACGGACCTCGGCGATGCTCACCTCGCGCTTGGCGAACTCGGCCGCCACCGAGGACAGCACGCCGGCCTTGTCGGCGACGTTCATGCTGACGTAATAGCGTGTGGAGATGAAACCCATTGGGGCCACCGGAAGTTGGGCGTATCTGGATTCTCTCGGACCGCGGCTGCCCAGCACCCGGTTGCGCGCTGCCATCACCATGTCACCTGCCACTGCGGACGCGGTCGGCGCGCCGCCCGCGCCCTGGCCGTAGAACATCAACCGGCCGGAGGCCTTCGCCTCGACCACGACCGCGTTGAACGCGCCGTTCACCGTGGCCAGCGGGTGTGACAACGGCACCAGCGCCGGATAGACGCGTGCCGAAACTCGCTCTTGCCCATCGTCGGTCGTGAGGCGTTCGCAGATGGACAGCAGCTTGATGGTGCAGCCCAGGGCCTGGGCCGACTCGAAGTCGGCCGGGGTGACTTTGGTGATGCCTTCGCGGTAGACGTCGTCGGCGGTCACCCGGGTGTGAAAGGCGATGGATGCCAGAATCGCGGCCTTGGCCGCCGCGTCGTATCCCTCGACGTCGGCGGTGGGGTCGGCCTCGGCGTAACCCAGCGCGCTGGCTTCGGCCAGCGCGGTGTCGTAGTCGGCGCCCGTCTCGTCCATCGCGGACAAGATGTAGTTGGTAGTGCCGTTGACGATTCCGGCCACCCTTAACACCGTGTCGCCCGCCAACGACTGCGTCAGCGGACGAATGACGGGGATGGCACCGGCGACGGCAGCCTCGAAATACAGGTCGACATGTGCACTTTCGGCCGCCTGCGACAGCTCCCCGGTCGAGGTGGCCAACAACGCCTTGTTCGCGGTGACGACCGATTTACCGTGCTCGAGGGCACACAGGATGGCCTTGCGGGCGGGCTCCACCGGCCCCATCAACTCCACGACGATGTCGACGTCCTCGCGCGCGGCGAGTTCCTCGATGTCGTCGGTGAGCAATTCGACGGGGACACCGCGGCCCTCGGCGACGCGGCGCACTCCAACGCCGCGCAACACCACGGGTGCGCCGACACGAGCGGCGAGGTCGTCAGCGCTGTCCTCGATGATCCGGACAACTTCGCTGCCGACGTTGCCCAACCCGAGTACCGCTACACCGACCGGCTTTTCGTCACGGGGCACAGTTCACCTCACTTCCAGACTCAATAGATCGTCGACCGTCTCACGACGCAGGACCAGACGCGACCGCCCGTCACGCACCGCTACGACGGCGGGACGGCAGATCATGTTGTAACGACTCGACAGGGAATAACAGTAGGCACCGGTGGCGGCCACCCCGATCAGGTCGCCCGGTCGCAGGTCCCCGGGGACCCAGGTATCGCGCACCACGATATCGCCGCTCTCACAATGCTTTCCGACGATACGGGCCAGCTCGGCCGGCGCATCGCTGAGCCGTGAGACCAGGCGGGCGTCGTACTGCGCGTCGTAGAGCGCGGTGCGGATGTTGTCGCTCATGCCGCCGTCGACGCTGACGTAGCGCCGGTTCGCGGTGGCGCTCACGTCGACATCCTTGACCGTGCCCACCTCGTAGAGCGTGATGGTGCCCGGCCCGGCGATGGCGCGCCCGGGCTCCACCACCAGCCGGGGGGTTGGCAGCCCGACGGCCGCCGACTCGTTCCGCACGATCTCGCTCAGCTTGGCGGCCAGCTCGCCCATCGGCGGCGGATCATCGGCGGCGAGATAGGAAATGCCCAGTCCGCCACCCAGATCCACGGTGGAGATCCGCGCGGCTTTCTCGACACCGAATTTCTCGACGGCCTGATGCAGCAGACCGATGACCCGGCGCGCGGCGAGTTCAAAGCCGGCGACGTCGAAAATCTGCGAACCGATGTGGCTGTGCAGACCCACCAGCCGTAGGTGCTGCGTTTCGAATACCCTGCCGACGGCGTCCAAAGCCGCACCGCTCGCCAACGACAACCCGAACTTCTGGTCCTCGTGCGCGGTGGAGATGAACTCGTGGGTGTGCGCCTCGACACCGACGGTGAGGCGAACGAAGACATCCTGGACGATGCCCGCCTCACCGGCGATCGCATCGAGGCGCTCGATCTCAACCATCGAGTCCAACACGACATGGCCTACACCGGCTTTGACCGCCGCCGTCAGCTCAGGAACCGATTTGTTGTTGCCGTGGAAGGTGATTCGCTCCGGCGGGAAGTCAGCGTGCAGCGCGACGGCCAGTTCACCGCCGGTGCACACATCGAGTGACAGGCCTTCTTCGTCGATCCAGCGTGCTATTTCGCTGCACAGGAACGCCTTGGCCGCGTAGTGCACGTTTTTGCCGCCACCAAAGGCCGACGCGATTTCCCTACAGCGGGAACGGAAGTCGTCCTCGTCGACGACGAACAGCGGGGTGCCGTACTCCTGGGCGAGGTCGGTCACCGCCACCCCTGCGATGCTGGCGACTCCGACAGCGTCGCGAGCGACGTTGCGGGGCCACACGTTCGGCGCCAGCAGCAGCAACTCCTCGGGAGATTGCGGACGCAGCGGGCTTTCGGCGTGGCGGGTCTCTTCGGCGTGGCGAGGACCGGCGGGGTGAACGTTCACATTCGCTCCGGAGCAGTGACGCCCAGTACCGCCAACCCGTTGGCGATCACCTGGCGGGTCGCCTGACACAGCGCCAGGCGCGCGGTGTGCAGATCAGTCGGTTGCTCGTCGCCCTGCGGCAAGACCCGGCACGAGTCGTAGAACCGGTGGTAGTCGCCGGCGAGGTCTTCCAAGTACCGGCACACCCGGTGGGGCTCGCGCAGCGTCGCCGCCGTGTCGAGCACCCGAGGGAATTCACCGATGGTGCGCAGCAGCGTCCCCTCCTTGTCGTGGCTGAGCAGGCCGAGGTGCCCAGTGTCGGCGATGAGGCCGAGTTCGGCGGCGTTGCGGGCCAGCGCCGAGAGCCGGGCATGCGCGTATTGCACGTAGTAGACCGGGTTTTCATTCGACGCCGAGGACCACAGCGCCAGGTCGATGTCGATGGGCGTGTCCACCGAGGAACGGATCAGGCTGTAGCGCGCCGCATCGACACCGATCGCCTCCACGAGGTCGTCGAGCGTGATCACCGTTCCGGCCCGCTTGCTCATCCGGACCGGCTGGCCCTCGCGGACCAGGTTGACCATCTGCCCGATGAGCACCTCGACGGCGGCGGGGTCGTCGCCGAAGGCCGCCGCCACGGCCTTGAGCCGGGCGATGTATCCGTGGTGGTCGGCGCCCAGCATGTAGATGGCCAAGTCGAACCCGCGCTGCCGCTTGTCCAGGTAGTAGGCGATGTCACCCGCGATATAGGCCGGCTTGCCGTCGCTCTTGATGACGACGCGGTCCTTGTCGTCGCCAAACGCACTGGTGCGCAACCACGTTGCGCCGTCCTTCTCGTAGACGTTGCCCGTCTCTCGCAGCCTGGCGATGGCTTGTTCGACCCGACCGCTGGCGTGCATCGAGTCTTCGTGGGTGTAGATGTCAAAGTCCGTGCCGAACTGGTGCAACGACTCTTTGATATGGCTGAACATCAGATCGACGCCGATTTCGCGGAAGGTCTCGCGCATGTCGCTGTCGGGCAGACTCAGCGCGTCTGGCGCCTTCTGCAGTATCTGGGCGGCGATGTCGTTGATGTAGGCGCCGGCGTAGCCGTCGTCCGGGATGGGCTCGCCCTTGGCCGCGGCGATCAGCGAGCTGGCGAAGCGGTCGATCTGGGCACCATGATCGTTGAAATAGTATTCGCGCACCACCTCGGCGCCCTGGGAGGACAACAGCCGCCCCAACGCGTCGCCGACAGCGGCCCACCGCGTCCCGCCGATGTGGATCGGCCCGGTCGGGTTCGCCGACACGAATTCCAAGTTGATGTGGCGGCCGGCCAGCGCGTCGGAGTGGCCGAAGCGATCGCCGGCGTCGATGACGTTGGTGACGACGACGGCTTGCGCCGATGGCTCGAGGCGCAGGTTGATGAAGCCGGGTCCGGCGACCTCCGCCGACGCGATGCCGTGGGCCCGTGACAGCGCCTCGGCGAGCCATCCGGCCAGTTCGCGCGGGTTGGCGCCGACCTTTTTGCCCAGCTGCAGGGCCACGTTGCTGGCGTAATCGCCGTGCTCAGGATTGCGGGGACGCTCCACGGTGACCGTCTGCGGAAGCGAGGCAGCATCCAGCCCGCGCTCGGCCAGCACCGCGGCGGCGGTGGTTTTGAGCAGCTCAGCGAGGTCAGCGGGGGTCACAAACGTTCATCCTATTGGCTGGGGCGCCCCCACCTCGAATCCATTGCGGTGGTAGAGCGGGAACTTCGATGCGTTAGTCTGTCCGTGCTTGTTCGAAAGCCCCATGGCGCAACAGGTATGTCGGTGCGCCCCCGTAGCTCAGGGGATAGAGCGTCTGCCTCCGGAGCAGAAGGCCGCAGGTTCGAATCCTGCCGGGGGCACTAGAGTATACGCAGCTCAAACGCGATTTTTCTGGCTGCTGTTGAGATGCATGCCCCTAGCGTGACTCTCCGGTGCTCCCGCCGTCGGTGCCAGCAAACATCGACAGAAGATGGGAGACCCGATGGACACCGCCGACACCACCAACATCACCGCCACCCTGAACGCGCTGCAATCCTGCAGCAACGACCTCCAAGAGGTGGCGCTCGGCGCCCAGACCGCGGAGACGGCGCTCCCAGGCGCCCGCGCGACCCGCGCCGGCCAGGTTGAGAACGCGATCGCGGGGGCCGAGCAGGTCACCTCCATACTGGTCTGCGACCAGAGGGCGGTACCGCAGGAGATCGAGCGATGAGCGCGCTCGGCACGGTCAGGGATCACATGCGCCGTGGCGGCTTCAGCCGCGCGGAGGCTGAACGGCTCGAAGCGTTGCTATGCAGATGTGATGAAGTTGGCGAAAAGGCTGCGGCGACTGGTGATCCGCAGCTATACGAGTATGCGGTTGCGACCGCGCAAAGCGCGATCGACGCACTCACCGCTTCGTTTTTTGTGGAGCGTCGCATGCGGGCGCTCGGCGCGACCGCCAACTGAAAGAGGAAGGACACAATGACCGTCCCCCCCAAACCGATTTTCTTGGCCCCCGTCGCCGCAACCGCGGTCGCCTGCGCCTCAAGCCACAACGCTGGTACTGCTGGCCCCGCCGCTCAACCACCCACGACGGCAGCGGCGGCCCGCTCACCAGTGTCAGCGCAGCAGGCCGCAGCGAAGATCAAGGCCGCGGTCCCGGAGGTCACCAGCCTCATCGCGATCACCGAGGACAACGACTCGAACAACATGATCGGGCGTGTGAACGGCTACGTTGCCGCAACCGTGCTGGTTGACTCACGCACTGAGGAGTGCGACACCGCAAAGCCCGGCATCATCTGCGGGGCTGGCGTCGAGCAGTGGCCAGATGAAGCCGCTGCCCAGAAGCGCGCCGACTACATCAAGACAATGCTGTCATCGGCGCCGATCCTCGGCACGGAGTACCAGACGGTAAAGGGAAACCTGCTCCTGCGAGTGAGCGGAAAGCTGAAACCATCTGCAGCTCAGGCGTACCAGGCGGCTTTCAGCGTCTAAGCCGAGCACGAAGGCCGTCCCACGACGTCCAGCAGCCATGCAATCGGCGACGACTGGTGCAGCTGCTGATCGAGCGCGGCCAGATGAGATCGATTGCACCTTCGCGCAGGATTCGTCGACCGCTGGTTCGTGAAGCAGAAGGCGCCGATCAACTAGACCCCGGATGGGCCAGCTGCCTCGCAATCCCTAACGGGAGACACACACCTCGAGACTCTCGGAATTCGTGGCGTCGTCCGGCGATGAGTTCGCGTGCGCAAGTTGCCGTATGCCACTGGTTCGATCCCAGTATCGCACACCATGTTTGACGTGCATCAACGGTCAAACCAAACACGTTTTGCACCACATATGCACCACAACGTCACTGCAGGTCGGGGCTCCGCACAGTATCAATGAGGAGAACCGCACAGTGACCACAGCAACTAACCCACGCCAACCCATGAGCGACTTCACGGCTCGCGAGATCGCCGACGAGCTGGTCAACCGCCTTGGCCATGGACCTTTATGCGAGCAGATCGGCGTCGCGACGCTCGACGAGTTGCTACAGCGTGCCGACGCGTACGACCGTGGCTAGGCACGCCTGTCGACGATGCGGCTATAAGTCCAGGTGCCCTAATCGGGGCACTTGGCACGACCGGCACCCAGCCGCCGCGGTCACGCTGGCCGTGTTCGTGCTCCTCGTGACCGTCGCGCACCCCTGGCTGATCGGCTGCCTCGCTTGCGGCGGGGCTTTTTATATAGCGATCGGTGAACGTCGTCGACGCGAAGCGCTCGCGGCCCGAGCCGACTCGGAGTACCGCGCCCTGATGGCCGGCGCCGTGTTTAGCCAGCATGAACTCGGGTCAATCAAGTCCCTACCTACACCGGTGCGGCCTCGGCTGGCTGATCACTGGTCGAAGACGGAACCAATCCGACAGGGATCCCGATGAGACGGCTTCTCGCATCTGCTGGCATCGCCGCTGTGGCCACTGTTGCCGCGCTGTTCGGCGGAGGGTCCGCGCCGGCGTACGCAGACCCACCGCCGCCATGGGCCGACCCACACTATCCAGACGCGCAACACGGCAACTGCGTCGGCGGCCACGGCGGCGCATTCGGCTTCGGATACTGGGACGGCGCGCACTACCCCGACGGCTCATACCGGCACCAAATCACCAATACCCAAGGGGGTGGCACGCGACCGCAGTGCGTTGTGGACAACGGCAGCCTGCAGCCGCCGCCCGCCCCGCCTGGTGGCTGCGGCGGCAACGCCTATGTCACTGGGTGAGCGACCAATCGTGCTGTCTGGTCGCCCGAGGACGGCGAGAACTTCGCCCCGTCCTGGCTGGCCCCCTACCCCGCGGATGAAGCTCTCGCCGGTATCCGGCGTGTGCGCCTAACCACCGAACGGATGCACGCAAGGTGAAGGCATAGGTCGCTAGCCTTCTGGCGCCCGGCTAGGTGCCGGCAGCTCCCAGCCGAGTTCCTTCGCTAGCTTACCGACGT
Organism: Mycobacterium sp. NGS58; assembly: GCF_059812385.1. Classification (NCBI taxonomy): domain Bacteria; kingdom Bacillati; phylum Actinomycetota; class Actinomycetes; order Mycobacteriales; family Mycobacteriaceae; genus Mycobacterium; species Mycobacterium sp. NGS58. The sequence continues at coordinate 90,496 of NZ_JCALCO010000025.1, forward strand.
TCGCGCGGCAGAACGCGAAACGTTCGTTCTCTAGATACTTTTCGCGAAGAACGAGAGGGTCGACGCCTACACGGAGCAACAGCAACGCGCGCAGAAGCCATGGGGTGACTTGGGAAATCACCATCCAGCGACGAGCGCGGTCTTCTAGCGGTTCCTTGGCTTCGTCCTGTGGGAGTTGATGAGCGAAAGAGTGTCGTGGGTCTGTTATACGGTTCGGTAACCGCGACACCGATTCGGCGATCTCGGGGACTGCGGTGCAAGCTTCGGCCACTACAGCTTCGGCCCGTTCGAGAAAGCTCTTATCACCGACATGTCCAAGCGCGTTTAGTGCCCGGTCGCGCATCCGATCTGGATCGAGCCCCTCCAGCCTGGCTTGTTCAGCCGCGGCCTCGGCAGCGGCCTCGCGAACACGCTTCAGCGCGGCCTTGGTCGCATCTGGGAACCACGTCTGATCGCGCGCCGGAGTCAGTCTGCGATGAAACCCCTCGACCAGTGACGTGAGTACCTGGACCTGTGCCTGAACAGCAACATCCATGCGTCTTGCCACCGCCCACGCCAAGCCGTCGAACTGGTCGTTCAGCTCGATCCACCTGGCGAACCGCTCGACGGTGAGCTCTTCACGCGCCAACAGGGTATCCAGACGAGGGTTATCCGCCCTCTTACAGAACGCCGGGCCGTGCACGGCCAGCCAGGGGCTGCCGGCGTCGACCCGCACCTGTGTCTCGCGGACGACCAGATCCCGGTCAGGACAGAGAGCCAACTGCGCTAGCGCCAGACAACCTGAGATCGCCCGAATCTCAAGCCGCCGCAACGTCGCTGGCTCCGCCGACTCATACACCAACCAGTTGCCGTCCTCGGAGATCTCGACCCTGAGGGTCGACTGATCGTCCACGACCAAACTTGATTCGTGTTCGGTCAGGCGCCCCAACCAATATGGGTGATCGAGACGAAATCGAACAACGCTGTAGAGCTGGTCGACGGATACGTGCGCGCCGAAGACAGCGACATGGGCGATATAGTGCGACGCCAGGCCCCCACCGCCGTGATTTGGGGCGTCAAGCAACGTGACAAGATCCCCGTTGTCAAGCTCACCGTGAATGGTGATAGGTCGAAACCGCGCGACCGCGCCCGAGGCGTGCGCCTGCATGGTGCCGGCCATGTCGCCGGGTCTGGGCGCAGGTACTGGCCGAGGGCCGGTGGTGGGGACACCGGCGGAAAGCCCACCCCCCACACGCACCTCCGCCTTCTGACCAACCTGCGCAATAAACTCGCCGCGCGCACGCACGTCCGGATTTTGTGGCGTCCAAAAGGTGCCGCCTACCGCGCCTGCAGTGCTCATCGACCGATCATCACATGTGGTGGACTCTTGGCTGTTGAACGACATTGCGGGCCGGTGCTGGTTCCTGGGCGGCGATCTCAGCGGTCCCCGGGGCGGTACACCCTCCGGCTAGTAACCTCCGGCAGTATGACGATCCGGACAGGACGCAGCCCAGGTATCACCGAGGTGTATGAGCATGGGATCGAAGCTGTCGACGATCCACCGCAGGGTTTGCTGCGTTTGGCGACTCGAGAGCCTGACTTGATCTACTCCGGCTATACGCTTGCCGTCGTTGACCGTGACGGCTCATCGCTGAACCACCGCGCGGCGCTGCTTTTCCAGGTGCCTGTGGCTCATATGACTCGAGCGATGTATGAGGAGTACGACGTTCGTAACTGTCTTCTTGCGGCGCTTTACCACTTGAACCGAAGTATCGACTTATACGTCGACATGGCTCGTCTCTTCGAGAAAACCTATCCGGACACCGCCGTCGAGGGGACCGGCTCTGACCAAAGAATTTACTTCGAGGTGGACGCCTTCCTAGTCGCGGCACGCCGCCTTTACGACCTGATCGCGAAAGTCCTCTGGAAGCATTACGGGCGGGGCAACACCGACCAATGGCTAAGAATCAAGATTGCTTTGAAGTTCAACGAACTTCTCCCCGGGGAACTCGACTCGGCAGTCAGGAATAGCTGGACTCAGCACGGCGAGAAAGTCACTGCTTACCGCGATTGTCTGCTCCACTACGTACCGCTCACGGAAGAGGCGTCCACGACAGTCTGGATGAACCGGTTTGATGGGAGATGGGGCGCGAATGTCCGGCTACCCTCAAACCCAGAAGCGAACACCCGCAGAGCATTTGATACCTGCTCCGGCGGCGTTGACGCAGTTAGTTACTGCTACGGCGTCGTGTCGGAGCTGGTTGGACTATGCGAAAAACTCGTGGCGCAGCCTGAAATAAGCGCCTATATCGCCAACCCGCCCTCCCTCGACTGAGCCCGCCGAGCAACACGTCCCATTACGCGGGGGGACGTGTGTTCGTCGGCGAATCGGCGCGGAGATCCACGTTTGCAGAGAGCGGACCGCTAGGTTCCATACACATGACCCGTTTCCTGCCGAGCGTTCCGCTCCGAGCCTGGTTGCGCTCCCGAGGTGTGTGGTTCTGGGCTGTCGCAGTGACCGCTACCTCGGTGGTCGTGCTACTTGTCGGCAGCCAAATCGCCCATGATTGGGGCGAATCCGCGGAATGGTACACGGGGTTTGGCCAGTGGCTCGGAGCCCTTGGCAGTCTCATCGCCGCCGGAGTGGCTTTGTGGATCGCGGTCACTGACCGTCGTCACGTCGAACAGCAACGCGAGGCAGATCTCGCCAGGCAAGCCGGTCTCGTCCAAGTTGCGGGCACCAAAAAACTCGGAAAACGAGACATCATGGGGCCACGGTTCGCGGCCGCGTCCGTCAGTGTGACAAACCGTCGGGCCGACCGCATCTTTGACATCGACATAACCAAATTCGTTATGCGAGGCCAAGATATCGACAACTTAGAGTTCGAAGAGATCGAGTTGTTTCCAGATCCGGACGGCAGCGGCTCGCGACGCATAAGGCCGACCTTGGATGGCATCGCGATTGCGCCCGACCAGTTACTGATCATCTTTCCGAAGGACCAACCCGACATCCCCGCTGATTACGCTTCGGTGGAGTACACGGACTCATCGGGGCGACGGTGGCACGTCGACACCGATGGAAAAGTCCGGCGGATCACGTCGCCGCCCGCCTAGTTGGTGAGTACGCGTTGAGCGAGCTGCAGGCGTCGCGGCGAAACCTAATTGTTCTTAGCTGATTTCGCTTCGCGTTTCAGCTTCGTGTGCTTTGCTCGCAAACGATTACCGTCGGCGCGCGCCGCTGCTGCGCGAATGACCCACACCGAGCTTGGCGCGGAGTTCGACAGATGGCACCGCCGAGTAGCATCCGCCGCTGCGGCCGTATCGGATGGGGCGCGACATTCGGACTTGATACCTATTCGCGGATGGCTAACTGCGTCGCAGATTCCAATTCCACCCTCGGAGTTTGTTGAGTCGGTTCCATCTGTCTGCCGCTAGAGTCCCCCTATTGCCATTGGATCGCTGCTGGGCGACCCACGCCCCAAGGCGGAAGCCATCGTCCGCGACGTAGGTGCTGGGCGGCAGTGAATTGTTGTTGGCCTTGAGGTACGCCGCCAGACGCTGAAAGTTTTGGTCCCATTTGTCACCGCGCTATCCCAGTCCCAGCCTTTTACCTTGTTCAGACGCTGCCATCTCTCGGGATTGAGTTCGCCCTTCCGGTTGAGATGGCGTTGCATGTGAACCCAGGCCCCTAACCGATAGCCATCCTCGTCTACGAAGTCCTGGGGCGGCAGTGCATCGCCATTCCGTTCCACATATGCCACCAGATGTTGAAACCCTTGCTCCCATCTATTCTCTCGACGATTCCAGTCCCATCCAGGCAAGGCCTCTAGCCTATCTATTCGACTCTGGCTAAGCTTGCCGTTCTTAAACTCGCCGCGCTGAGTCATCGCCCAGGCGCCGAGCGGATAGCCGTCGATCACATAGGACCGCTCCACGTTTGCGTTTCCAAACTCTTTTGCGTAGTCGAGCAATCTTTGGAAAGCATTCTCCCACTTCACGTCGTGCGAGTAGTCGTCCCAGCCAGGCAGACTCTTAAGTCGGCGCTGGCGGTCTCGGCTGAGCTTGTCGAACTTGGCGCGGTTGTTCGCATACCAATCTCTTAGCCTGAATCCGTTGACCTCATATTCCAACGGAACCCTGACATTGCCGTGCGCCTCGGCGAAATCCCGCAAGTACTCAAAGCCTTGGTCCCACTTGGCCTCCGACGCTTTCCAGACCCAACCTGGTAGACCGGCAAGCTTGTCGACGCGGTCTTGCTCCAGCTTCCCCTGGTTGTACCGGGTGCGCTGAAAATTAACCCATGCCCCTAGCCGGAACCCGTCTTCGGTCTGATAAGTCTGGTTCACCAGAGCGTCGCCGTGGCTGTGAACGTAATCTTGAAGGCGTTGAAATGCGTTTCCCCAGCGGTCCTCTTCCAGACTCCACACCCATCCTGGGACAGACTCCAGCCGCCTCCGCCGATCCTCGGGCAGCTTGCCCGAGCGGCCATCTCTGCGTTGGATATGCACCCACGTTCCGAGCGGGTATCCGTTGTACTTCTCTTTAGCGGTGATTAGTGCGTGCCCGTTCGCTTTTGCGTATTCCACGAGATGTTCAAATCCCGCCTCCCACCGGCTGTCGTGGCGATCCCACGTCCATCCCGGCAACAGGTCTAGGCGAGCGATCTGATCGGGCGTCAACTCGCCGCGTCGGTGTCGCGATCGCTGGTTGACGCACCAGCCGCCGAGTCGATAACCATAAATTCGATGGTCACGATGGACCTGAGCAGTCCCGTTCTCTGCGAGGTATCGCTCCAGCAGACCGAACCAGAACTCCCACGATAGGGTCGTCGTCTGCTTGACTAGGCACACATCGAATGCGTCGGCGAAGTCCGCCCCTACTCTGGCGGGCACATCAACGTGAATCTTACTGGGCAGCTTCGGCTTTCCGCCGTTGCAACCCAATTCGCGGCGCAACTCGTCAAGCTGCTCGCCAAGTTCCGTGTCGTGAGCACGCAAGGCCTTGATCACGTCCCACACCGGCTTAAACGCCGACGAGTCCAGAGCTACTTCGGGGTCGGCCCTGCTGTCGATAAACACCGGGATCACGACGGTGCCGACTTTCTTGTCCTCCGACTTACGGATGGCTCGACCCACGGCCTGAACGACGTCTACTTCTGACCGGCGGGGGTCGATAAAGCCCACACCGTCGAGCGTGGGCACATCCACACCTTCCGCCAGACACCGGGCATTAGACAAAAGGCCCCGATCGGCGTCGTCGAGCCGTCCCAATTGCTGCAGGAGGACATAGCGGTCACCGGCGGCCATCTCCCCGGATGCGAAGCGAGACCATAGCTTTCCCTTCGGCCGCTGCCGGCTAGGCATCCATGCGAGAACGTTCGGCATCGAGGCAGCGAACTCCCGTGCCCGCGCTACTCGGGAGTGAAACGAGATGACACGGTGCAGGTCGTACTTCCGCATCGCCTTCGCCAACCCGATCTGTCCCGCCAGAGAAGCAGCGTCGGTGACCTCCACACCGTCGCGGGTGACCAGCGTCCCCTTCGTCGCCCACTCCAGATACGTTGCATCGTCCACACCGACGATGGCGACCTGATAGTCCGTCAAGAGATCACGCTTGATGGCTTCTCCGAACCCAAGTCGGTGAAACACGCTGCCGAACTTGGCTTCATCCGCCATAGAGGCGTACTCGAAGTCCGCTTCCTCGGCGGCTTTCAGCACACGACCGGTGAAATAGCGCGGGGTCGCCGTCATGAACAGCCGCCGCTTCGCCCTAATCTCCACCGGATCGAGGACCGTGGCGAAGTCCGACGAAACCGGTCCCGCGCACCGATGCGCCTCGTCTGCGACCACTAGGTCGAAGGCGGGCACCCGACCTAACGTGAAAGCCTTCGCGATCTGGGGCGAGGACTGGTAGGTGGCGAACACAACTCGGGGACCGGACTGTTGCCTCAGAAACGCGGCGATGTCCTCCGGGTCAGTCGTGACGGGAACCCCGAGGTCGCTGGTGTGCAACAGCGCCGCGTCGTCGTCTGCGTTGGCAACCGTGTCATCGGAGCAAACGGGCAGGGACGCGAACTCGGCGGTGCTGTTGGCTCGCCATACATTCAGTGTCTGCTTGAGCAGGGACAGTGACGGCACCAGAACGAGGGTGCGGGTCGCCTCCAACTGCTCATTTATGAACAGCGCTGTCAGGGTCTTTCCCGTTCCACACGCCATTATGAGTTGCCCGCGATCCTCGGACTCGAATCCCTTGATCACCTTTGTGATCGCCTCCCGCTGGTGTTTACGGGGGCGCGCCGGCTTACGCGGTCGAGTTGGACGCAGTGCCGCGGGCGACGAGGGCCAGTCCACCTCGGCGGCCTGCAGGTCGTTGAGCCGGAAGAAGGTGACCCGCTTCTCCTGATCTTGGATCGTGCGCTCGCCGATCCGGTCGATGAGGTTGGTCGTGGCGATCAACATGCGGTAGGTGAAAACCTCGCGCCCCGACTCGGCGAGGAATTTGTTCACATCGCGCTTGGTGACCCGATAGGTGGGGTCGTACGCCTTGGCCTGGATCGCCCATAAGTGTCCGTTGCGGTCCTCAGCGACTAAATCAATCCCGGCGTCACTGCCCCATCGCCCGCCGGGGCCAGGGGGCCACTCGTCCCACAGCCAGACGCGGCGAAGTTCATGTCTGTACACCGGGTCATTAGTCAAGAACCACTTGCAGATGTGCTCGAACTGCTTGCCCCGCCGATACGGGTCGGGGTCCAACCGGGCCAAGAGATCGCGAAGCGCCGCCATGACAGTCAGGTCCTCTAGACGCTAGTTGGCGCCGTTTTACCCTCGACGGACATCCATAGGACGACGTCGAGAAGGCGGAGCGTGGAAACGGCCGTGGGAATCTGTGCAACATGAGAACGCAATTCGGCTAGCCATTTCCATATGCGGTTGTCGTCTGCCGTGAGAACGGTCTGGAACTTTCGCCAGTAGTCACGGGTGTCTAGCCCTGTCGCCTGTTCGACGAAGCTGTCCCAGATGGGGATGAGCCGGGGTCGCTTGGCGGCCATCAGCTTGCTCGTTGTCGTTCTGCCCACTCCGTCTCTGCCGGAGCGTAGAACTTCCCACAGCCGACCGGGCGCGGAGCCGGACGTGAGTATGTCGTGTTCGGCCTCGACGATGGGTCAAGTCCAGAGACGTGGTGTACGACGTCGTCGTGTGATTCTT
>NZ_JCALCO010000026.1:0-82393 GCF_059812385.1 Mycobacterium sp. NGS58
GACTGCGACGTGGGGAATGCTCCCACGAACCCCAGCGGGTAGACCTGCCACCAGATGGCATGCTGGACCCAGGCGGGTTCGGTCACGGCACTGGTCACGACGGCGCGATCAGCCGACGGCTGCCAGTGTTTGGGCGGTGATGATCGCTTGTGCCACACCGGAAATGATCGCGGCGGCCTTCAACGCCTCCTGGATGGTTTCCCGGCCGACACCGGCTTCGCGCAGCGTGTGCTCGTGAGAGGCCACGCAATCCGGGCATCCGTTGATCGACGACACCGCGAACGACCACAGCTCGAAGTTCGCCTTCTCCACGCCGGGGTTGGCGATGATGTTCATCCGCAACCCCGCGCGCAGATCGTCGTACTTGCCGTCCAGGAAGCCCCGGCCACGGTAGAACACGTTGTTCATGCCCATGATCGATGCGGCTCCCAGCGCCGCGTTGTACGCCTCGGCGGACAGGATGTCGGCCGCCTCGGCCCCAATCTCCGTGAGCACCTGCGTGTTCCGGGTCGCCGCGGCGCTGGCCAGCAGCGTCCCCCACAACTGCTCCGCGTCGAGCTCGGTCGTGCGGGTGATCGAGCCCAGGTTGAGCTTCAGGTCCTTGGCGTACTCCGGCAACGCATCCTTGAGGTTTTCTACGCTCATCTCGCCCTCCTAATCCGACCTTATGCGATCAGGTGAGAATCAGGCCGATTGCTTGAGCAGCTCGGTGGCGTCGAGCGTCGGGTCACCCTTGCGCCAGTTGCATGCGCACAGCTCGTCGGACTGCAGTGCGTCCAGGACCCGCAGCACTTCTTCGACGTTGCGGCCCACGGAACCCGCGGTGACCGAAACGAACTGGATCTCGTTGTTCGGGTCGACGAGGAAGGTCGCCCGGTCCGCCACACCGTCGGCGTTGAGCACACCGGTACCCAGGCTCAGTTCCCGCTTGATGTCCGAAAGCATCGGGAAGGGCAACTTCTTGAGGTCCTCGTGCTGCGCACGCCAGTTGAAGTGCACGAACTCGCTGTCGATCGACACGCCGAGCACCTGCGCGTCGCGGTCTTCGAATTCGTCGTTGAGCTTGCCGAACGCGGCAATCTCGGTCGGGCACACGAAAGTGAAGTCCTTCGGCCAGAAGAACACCACGCGCCACTTGCCCGCGTGGTCCTCGTTGGTGATCGTGGTGAAGTAGTCCTCAGGCTGCTTGGCGTCGACCTTGGACAGATCGCCCGCGATCAATGCAGTCAGCTCGTAGGCGGGGAACTGGTCGCCGATGGTCAGCAGAGGCATATCGCTCCTTGTCTGGATTTAATCAAGATTAGCTTTCCTTCACCATGGTGCCGCGTACCCTAGGTGAAGTAAAGGTGATATTTCCCACTAGAGTTATAGCCATGACCTATAAGAGTTATCAACCCACGATCGCCGGCCTGCGCGCGTTCGTCGCTGTCGCCGAGAAACGGCAATTCAGCAGTGCGGCAGCGGCTCTCGGCCTGAGCCAGTCGACGCTGTCGCAGGCTCTGGCGGCATTGGAAGCCGGGTTGGGCACCCAACTGGTCGAGCGCTCTACCCGGCGGGTGTTCTTGACAACGGAGGGCACCCAGCTGCTGTCGCGTGCCCAGGCCGTCGTGGAGGCGGCGGACGCGTTCAGCGCGGCGGCCGCGGGTTCGTCGGACCCGCTACGGGCCGGCGTGCGGCTGGGATTGATACCCACGGTCGCGCCCTACGTGCTGCCGACAGTGCTGGCCGGCGTTGCCGAGCAGCTGCCGGAGCTGTCGCTGCGGGTGACCGAAGACCAGACCGAACGGCTGTTGGCGGTGTTGCGGGAGGGCGCGTTGGACGCGGCGTTGATCGCCTTGCCCGCCGAGGGCGCCGGCCTCACCGCGATCCCGATCTATGACGAGGATTTCGTGCTCGCCCTACCCCCGGGCCATCCGTTGGCAGGCAAGCGCCGAGTGCCGGCGGCCGCCCTTGCCGACCTGCCGCTGCTGTTGCTCGATGAGGGGCACTGCCTGCGCGACCAAGCCCTCGACGTCTGCACGAAGGCGGGTGTGCGAGCGGAGCTGGCGAATACCCGGGCGGCATCGCTGGCGACTGCGGTGCAATGCGTGACCGGCGGCCTGGGCGTCACGCTCATTCCGCAGAGCGCGGTGCCTGTCGAGGCGTCCCGAAGCCGGCTGGGCCTCGCGCAGTTCACCGCGCCCCGCCCGGGCCGGCGGATCGGTTTGGTTTTCCGGTCGTCGAGCGGGCGCGACGCGTCCTACCGTGAGCTGGCGGGGCTCATCGGCAAATTGGTCAGCGGCCAGCACCAGGTTCGGCTGGTGAAGTAGGCGGCCGCCGGCTGTAAGTTCTGCGTATGGAGAAGGTCATCGCAGTGTTGAGGCGCGCCGAGCCGGATGACGCGTGGTGCGCACGGCAACGCGGCCACGTCGCCGACGCGCTGCTGCAGCTGGGCGTCGCCGGGCTGCAGATGAACGTTCGTGACAGCGCCGTGCGTCACTCGCTGATGACACTGACGACCTTGGATCCGCCAGTGGCCGCGGTGGTGAGCATGTGGACCCAGCAGTGCTACGGCGACCAGACGACCGCGGCACTGAAATTCCTCGCCCAGGAATGCGAGCAGCTGGCCGCCTACCTGGTGACCGAGTCGGTCCCACTGAGCGCCCCGCCCGTCGAACCCGGCACCCGCACACCAGGTCTGGCCAACATCGCCTTGCTGCGCCGGCCTGCCGGCATGGATCAGGCGACCTGGCTGGACCGTTGGCAGCGTGACCACACGGCGGTAGCCATCGAAACGCAGTCGACGTTCGGTTACACCCAGAATTGGGTGGTGCGGGCGCTCACCCCGGACGCACCGGGAATCGCGGGCATCGTCGAGGAGTTGTTCCCGGACGAGGCCATCACCGACCTCAAGGCATTCTTCGGAGCCGCCGACGACGACGACCTACAGGACCGATTGGGCCGAATGGTCGCCAGCACAACCGCATTCGGTGCCAACGAGAACATCGACACCGTGCCGACCAGCCGCTACGTATTCGAGACACCGTTCCGGGATTGAGGACCGCGCATGACAACACTCGACGAGGCCGTCGCGCTGGCCAAGGGAGAAAGCGGTCTGGCGGTGATATCCACCGTTCGCGCCGACGGGACGGTACAGGCTTCGCTGGTCAACGTGGGCCTACTGGCGCACCCTTCGACTGGCGAACAAGTCCTTGGCTTCACCACCTACGGGAAGGTCAAGCTGGCCAACCTGCGCGACAGGCCGCAGCTGGCGGTGACTTTCCGCAACGGATGGCAGTGGGCCACCGTCGAGGGCCGCGCCGAACTGGTCGGCCCCGACGACGATCAGCCCTGGCTCACGGATACGGATCAGCTGCGGTTGCTGCTCCGCGAGGTATTCACCGCCGCGGGCGGCACCCACGACGATTGGGACGAGTACGACCGGGTGATGGCGTCCGAGCGGCGCGCCGTGGTGCTGATCGCCCCAACCCGCGTCTACAGCAACGGCTAGACTCGTTACGCTGCTGGCGTGACGCTGCAGATTGATGACGAAAACCGAGTGCGCACCCTCACGCTGAACCGGCCCGAGGCGCTCAACGCGTTCAATGAGGCCCTCTACGACGCCACGGCCGAGGCGCTGCTGTCCGCCGCCGAGGACCCCGAAGTTGCCGTCGTGCTGCTGACCGGCGCGGGTCGCGGCTTCAGCGCCGGCACCGACCTGGCCGAGATGCAGGCTCGGATCACCGATCCCGGCTTCACCCCGGGTAAGCACGGCTTCATCGGACTGATCAACGCGCTCAGCGCCTTTCCCAAGCCGCTGATCTGCGCGGTGAACGGCGTGGGCGTCGGGATCGGCGCCACCATCCTCGGCTACGCCGATCTCGCGTTCATGTCGTCGACCGCGCGGTTGAAATGCCCGTTCACCAGTCTGGGCGTGGCGCCCGAAGCGGCTTCGTCGTATCTATTGCCCCGGCTGGTGGGCCGGCAGAACGCGGCGTGGCTGTTGATGTCGTCGGAATGGGTCGGCGCCGATGAGGCACTGCGGATGGGGCTCGTCTGGCGCGTCTGCGAACCCGACGAGCTATTGGCGCAGGCCCGTGAGCACGCCGAAATCCTTGCCTCCCGCCCGATTTCGAGCCTGATGGCCGTCAAGCACACGATGATGGAACCGGTCCGCCCGGAGATCGTGGCGGCAACCGCCCGGGAAAATGCGCACTTCGCCGAACTCATGGGTGCGCAAGCCAATGCGGCCGCCCTAACCGACTTCAACAAACGCTGACGCGGTAGCTAAACCGATTGCGCCGCTTGTAAATTGGCAGAATTGGCGAGGATGGCACGCAGGGTGCGCCGGCACCGGCCGCAGTCACCGCCGGCCCCACAGGCTGCGGCGATCTCTTTTGAGGTCGATGCGCCCTGTGCGACGACGTCGCACACGGTCTGGTTGGTCGCCCCAACACAGAGGCACACGTACATCAGCGCACCTCCTGCACGTCCGCATCCCCTTCGTCGTTCGGTCGCCGCTTATTAGTGGAGTCTAACCTAAGTTCGTTAGCCCAGTCTAACCTAACGAAGGGGCGACTTACTTCCGTCGGGCCCTCACTGAGTGCAGCCAAACCTTGCTGGAACATTCCAAGCGGCCGTGGCAAAGTGCTGCTAGAACCCAGGTTTGTGCGCTACAGCCCAGCGCACCCGTCGCGGCAGATACGACAGCCGCTCACACCATAGGAGTGACAATGCAAGGGGATCCGGACGTTTTGCGTCTGCTCAACGAGCAGTTGACCAGCGAGCTCACCGCGATCAACCAATACTTCCTGCACTCCAAGATGCAGGACAACTGGGGTTTCACGGAGTTAGCTGAGCACACCCGGGCCGAGTCCTTCGACGAGATGCGCCACGCCGAGGCGATCACCGACCGCATCCTGTTGCTCGACGGGTTACCGAACTACCAGCGGCTGTTTTCGCTGCGCATCGGCCAGACGCTGCGCGAGCAGTTCGAGGCCGACCTGGCCATCGAATACGAGGTGATGGAGCGGCTCAAGCCGGCGATCATCCTGTGCCGGGAAAAGCAGGACTCCACCACCGCGATCCTTTTCGAGACCATCGTGGCCGACGAGGAAAAGCACATCGACTACCTCGAGACCCAGCTCGAGTTGATGGACAAGCTGGGCGTGGAGCTGTACTCCGCGCAGTGCGTGTCGCGGCCACCCGGCTGACTCTCGGGCGCCGCCCCATGGGGTTTGTGGTTGCCGCCGGTTGACCGTGGGCACTCATTACCATCGAACGCCGTGGGAAGGCAGGCATGACGAGGGCGACACCAGCAGCGGCTCCGGCCGGCCACGCTCCGGATTCGCAACACGGCGATGTCGCGGTCGACGCGCAGCGACGCAATTTCATCTTCGTGGCGATCCTGCTCGGCATGCTCATGGCCGCACTGGACCAGACGATCGTGGCGACCGCGTTGCCGACCATCGTCGCCAATCTCGGTGGCGCAGGCCATCAATCGTGGGTAGTCACCAGCTACCTACTCGCGTCGACCATCATCACCGCCCTCGTCGGCAAGTTCGGTGACATGTTCGGCCGCAAGAGAGTGTTCCAGGCGGCCGTCGTGTTCTTTGTCGCCGGATCCGTGCTGTGCGGGCTTTCGAGTTCGATGGGCATGCTGGTCGCGTCGCGCGCGCTGCAGGGCATCGGCGGCGGCGGGCTCATGGTGACCGCCATGGCCCTGATCGGCGAGGTGATCCCGCTGCGGGACCGCGGCCGCTACCAAGGGGCGATGGGAGCGGTGTTCGGCGTCACCACCGTGATCGGCCCCTTGCTCGGCGGATACTTCACCGACCACTTCACCTGGCGGTGGGCGTTCTGGATCAACGTGCCGATCTCGGTCGTGGTGTTCTTCGTGGCGGCCGCCGCCATCCCCGCGCTGACCGACCGCACCAAACCGGTCGTCGACTACACCGGGATTGGGTTCGTCGGCCTGGGCGCCGCCGGGCTGACACTGGCCACCAGTTGGGGCGGGACCACCTATCCGTGGGGATCGCCCATGATCATCGGCCTGTTCGTCGGCTCGGTGATCGCGTTGTGCGTCTTCGCCTGGGTGGAAAGCCGCGCCGCCGAGCCGATCCTGCCGATCCGCTTGTTCGGGAGCTCGGTGTTCACCGTCTGCTGCGTGCTGTCCTTCGTGGTGGGGTTCGCGATGCTGGGCGCCCTGACATTCCTGCCGACGTACATGCAGTTCGTCGACGGCGTCTCGGCCACCACGTCGGGCCTGCGCACGTTGCCGATGGTTCTCGGGATGCTGACCACCTCGATGGGCAGTGGTGTCATCGTCGGCCGCACGGGCAGATACAAAGTCTTTCCGGTCGCCGGCACCGCCGTCATGGCGGTGGCGTTCTTCCTGATGTCGCGGATGGACCCGTCGACGTCCACTTTCGTCCAGTCGTTGTTCCTCGTCATCCTCGGCGCCGGGATCGGGATGTGCATGCAGACCCTGGTCCTGATCGTGCAGAACACCTCGAGCTTCGACGACCTCGGCGTCGCGACCTCCGGCGTCACCTTCTTCCGGACGATCGGCAGCTCGTTCGGAGCCGCCATCTTCGGCTCGCTGTTCACCAACTTTCTGCACAGCCGGATCGGCCCGGCGATGGCTGCCAGCCGGGCGCCGGCCGCGGCCGCGGCGTCACCGGAGGCGTTGCACCGGCTGCCCCGCCAGGCGGCCGCCCCGATCGTCGCCGCCTACGCCGAGTCGCTCACCCACGTGTTCCTCTGGGCGGTTCCGGTCGCGCTGGCGGGTTTCGTGGTGGCGTTGTTCCTGCGGCAGGTCCCGCTCCGGGAATTCCACGACAGCACAGTCGATCTCGGCGACGCGTTCGGGATGCCGACCAGCGAGACACCGGACCAGATGCTGGAGAACGCGATCGCACGGATGATGCGCGGCGTCCCTGGCATGCGGTTGCGCAGCATCGCGATGCGACCCGATTGCCGACTCGACGTCGCGGGGCTGTGGGGAGTCCTGCGGATCAATCGCTACACGCAGATGTACGGCACCGCCCGGGTCACCGACATGGCCGACTATCTACGGGTACCGTTCGAGGTTCTCGAACCCACCTTCGCGCGCTTGGTGTCCGGGGGTTACGCGCAGCGCGACGGCGAGCAGATCTGGCTCACGCCGGCCGGGGGACAACAAGTGGCCTACGTGCACTCGCTGCTGTTGGCCTGGCTGGTCGACAAGCTCGCCCGGTCGCCAAGCTTCCAGGGCCGCCCGGACCGCCGCGCCGTGGAAGCGGCGCTGGAACGCGTCGCGCATCGCGTTCTGGCGCAACGCGATTGGCAGGATGAGCAACCGACGGTGGCTATCCCGTCGGCCGCTCGCTGACCAGCGTCCGAACCCATTCGCCGCCGTGCCCGGCCCAGGTCCCGACGCGGGCGTACCATCACGCCATGAGCCGAATCGGAACATTTGCTGACGACGACCTGGCCGGCTGGTTTGCGAAGTCTCCGGACATCGGCGGCGCGCTCGGCGGCTTCAGTCAGGCGGTCTACACCAAGAACCGGCTGCCGTTGCGCACCCGCGAACTCGCCCGCGCCGTGATCGCCCACCGCAACGAATGTGTCGTCTGTGTCAACACCCGCGACGAGGACGGACCCGCCGCAGGCGTCGACGAGGAGCTGTACGACCACGTTCACGAGTGGCGCACCTGGCCCGGCTACAGCGAACAGGAGCGGCTGGCGGCCGAATTCGCCGACCGCTTCGCCACCGACCACACCGCCCTGCGCGACGACGAGGATTTCTGGAGCCGCTGCGCCGAACACTTCTCCGACGAATTGCTGGCCGACCTGGCCCTGTCCTGTGCGCTATGGGTGGGCATGGGGCGAGTGCTGCGGACCCTCGACATCGGCCAGGCCTGCAAGCTCACCATCCCCAGCCGCGCATAGTCACCTACATTCGCGGGCACAAACGGCCCCACCGCCGCGTTGCGCTACGTACACAACGACGGGCATGGAGGGTGAAGCCGTGAAGATTCGGTTTGGCGTCGGACTCGGCGCGGACACCGCCCCGGATCAGCTGCACGCCATCGTCGATCACCTCGAGGCCGGCGGGGTGGACTCGCTGTGGTTTTCCGAGTTGGTCTACTCCCCGGCGGTCGATCCGGTGGTCGGCATGGCGTACGCACTCGCGCGGACGACCCGGTTGAAGGTGGGCACGTCGGTGGCCGTGCTGCCGGGGCGGCATCCTGTGCTGGTGGCAAAGCAGTTGGCATCCCTGGCGGCCGTCGCGCCGAAGCGGGTGCTGCCCGTCTTCGGTCTGCGCTCGGCCATACCGGCCGAACGCGAGGTCTTCGTGGTCCCCGACGGCGAGCGCGCGGCGGTGTTCGACGAGTCGCTGCGGCTGCTGCGTGCGGCGCTGGTCGAGGAGTCGGCGACGTTCACCGGCCGGTATTTCAGCGTCACCGATGTGGCCGTCGCCCCGAAACCGACACCGCCACTGGATATCTGGGTCGGCGGTTCGGCACCGGCGGCGTTCCGGCGCATCGGCGCGCTGGGCGACGGCTGGCTTGGCAGCTTCCTCACCCCGGCGGAGGCGCGGGCCGCGCGCGAGGCGATCGAGCGGGCGGCCGCGCAAGCCGGGCGCAGCATCGAGCCCGACCACTTCGGCATCTCATTAGCCGTCGCAGACGACGGGGAACTGCCCGCGGAAATGGCCGCGGCGGTACGCCGGCGCCGCCCGGATCGTGACCCCGGCGAATTGATCGCCGCCGGCTGGGATCGGCTGCACCGGCAACTCGACGCCTACATCGAGGCGGGGCTGACGAAATTCGTCATCCGGCCGGTGGGCACAGCGCCGGTGGACGGCTTCCTCGATCGGTTCGTCACCGAACTCGTCAGCCGGCAGAACTGAGCGATACCGCGGGCGCCGTTTGCCGTATCCGAGCGGTTCGGGGTTGGGAGAATGGCTGCCATGACCGGCCCACCGCTTGCCGCCGCGGCCATTGCCCAGCTCGAGGCCGAGGGCGTTGACACGGTCATCGGCACCGTGGTGAACCCGGCCGGGCTGACCTTGGCCAAGACCGTTCCGATCCGGCGTACGAACACGTTCGCGGATCCCGGGCTGGGGGCCAGCCCGTCGTGGCACGCGTTCGCCATCGATCAGACCGGCATCGCCTTCACCGCCGAGGTGGGCGTGGTGGGGGATCAGCGTCTTCGTATCGACCTGTCCGCCTTGCGCATCGTCGGTGACGGGCTGGCCTGGGCGCCCGCCGCATTTTTCGAACAGGACGGCACACCGGTTCCCGCCTGTAGCCGAGGAACGTTGCGGCGGATCGAGGCCGCGCTCACCGAGGCCGGCATCGAGGCCGTGATCGGGCACGAAATCGAGTTCCTCCTGGTCGGCCCGGACGGCGACCGGCTGCCCTCGACCTTGTGGGCGCAATACGGCCTGGCCGGCGTGCTCGAGCACGAGGCGTTCGTCCGGGACGTGATCGGATCGGCGCTGGCGGCCGGCATTTCGATCGAACAGTTTCACCCGGAGTACGGCGCGAACCAGTTCGAGATTTCGCTGTCACCGCAGCCACCGGTTGCCGCCGCCGATCAGCTGATACTGATGCGACTCATCATCGCCCGCGCCGCCCGCCGGCACGGACTGCGCATCAGCCTGTCGCCCGCACCCTTCGCCGATGGCGTCGGATCCGGTGCACACCAACATTTTTCACTGGCGGTGCCGGAAGGCCCGTTGTTCTCCGACGGCCCCGAATCGCGGGGCATGACGGCGACGGGGGAGAGCGCGATAGCGGGCGTCGTCCGCGGCCTGCCCGATGCCCAGGGCGTGCTGTGCGGGTCGATCGTCTCCGGCTTGCGGATGCGGCCCGGCAACTGGGCCGGCGCCTATGCATGCTGGGGCACCGAAAATCGAGAGGCTGCAGTGCGATTCGTCACCGGCGGACCCGGCAATCCGCGCGGCGGCAACGTCGAGGTGAAAATCGTCGACCCATCGGCGAACCCGTACCTGGCATCGGCGGCCATCCTCGGCTTGGCCCTCGACGGAATCAAGTGCCAGTTGGCGCTTCCGCCCGAGATCACCATCGACCCGTCCCATCTGTCCGATTCCGACCGTGAGCGCGACGGCATCGCGCCCCTGACCGATTCGCAGGCCGAGGCGATCGCGAAACTTGATGGCTCGGAAGCGATGCGACGCATCCTGGGTGATCCGGCGGTCGACATGGTCGTCGCGGTGCGACACCTCGAGCAGGAACGCTACGGCGACCTGGCGCCCGAGCAGCTCGCGGACAAGTTTCGCATGGCCTGGAGCATGTGACGGCGCCGGCTATGGTCTCCCACGCTCTGACCGAACACATCGACGAAGTGGCGCTGATCGATCAGCATGTCCACGGCTGCTGGCTGGCGCCGGCGGACCGGCAGCGCTTTGAGAACGCACTCAACGAGGCCGACACCGAGCCCATCCGGTACTCGGGTTTCGACTCACAACTCGGGTTCGCGGTGCGAGCTCATTGCGCCCCTGTTCTCGGACTGCCCAAACACAGCGATCCGCAGTCATATTGGGAGCGTCGGAGCCAGTTCAGCGAGGAGGAATTGGCCCGCCTGTTCCTAACGGTCGCCGGTGTAAGCGACTGGCTGGTGGACACCGGAATCGGAAGCGGTGGACTCGCCGGCGTGGCCGACATGGCCGGGCTGTCCGGCACGCGTGCGCGTGAGATCGTTCGCCTCGAGGAGGTAGCCGAGCAGGCGGCGCAGGCGCCCGGTGATTATGCGACAGCCTTCGAGGAGATCCTGCGCCGGCGTGCGGCAGGCGCGATCGGCACCAAATCGATTCTGGCCTACCGTGGCGGATTCGCCGGCGATCTCAGCGAGCCGTCAACGACCCAGGTCGCCGAGGCGGCCGGCCGGTGGCGCGAGCTCGGTGGTACCCGGTTGCAGGATCGGGTCTTGCTTCGATTCGGCTTGCACCAGGCGCTGCGGCTGGGCAAGCCGCTGCAGTTCCACGTCGGGTTCGGCGACCGTGATTGTGACCTACTCAAGGCGAATCCGCTTCTCCTGGTTGACTTTCTGCGACAGGCGGCAGACGTCCCGATCGTGCTGCTGCACTGCTATCCCTACGAGCGTGAGGCGGGCTATCTAACGCAGGCGTTCCATAACGTCTTTCTCGACGGCGGGCTGAGCGTGAACCACCTGGGCGCGCGGGCGCCGGCCTTCCTCGCGCGACTGCTGGAGATGGCCCCCTTTTCCAAGATCCTCTACTCCTCGGACGGTTTTGGGCCTGCGGAACTGCATTTTCTCGGTGCGGTCTTGTGGCGCAGGGGTATTGCTCGCGTGCTGGGCGAATTTGTGGATCGCGGCGACTGGAGCGAGGCCGACGCCGTCCGGGTGGTCGATCTCATCGCCCATGAGAACGCCAGGCGCGTCTACCGCGTTTGACCCCCCGTGACGCCGGGGTATACCCCCGGACATGGCGACCGCGAAGGGCGTCTTGGGCTGGGCCCGCGACAAGGTCGTGTCGTGGGTGCCTAAAGCAGACCTCGACCAGCGGGATCCCGACTACATCCGCGACCAGCTGCCGGGTACCTGGCTGCTGGCGTCGCTGTACTTCAGGGCCGATGTGCGAAGCCTGGACCGCATTCCAGCCGAGGGACCGGTGCTGCTGGTGGGCAACCACAGTGGCGGCAACGTGCCGCCCGACACATTTGTGTTCACGCTCGCGTTCTGCTCCTATTTCGGGGTCGAGCGGCCGTTCTACCAGCTGGCGCACGACCTCGTCGTCTCCGCACCTCCGCTCGGGTCGTTACGCAAGTTCGGCACGGTCGCGGCCAACCCCGAAAACGCCCGCCTCGCACTGGAATCCGGGGCGGCCCTGCTGGTCTATCCCGGCGGCGACTACGAGGTGTTCCGGCCCTCGTGGGAACGCCACAAGGTCGACTTCGGTGGGCGCATGGGCTACGTGAAGCTGGCGCGCGAGGCCGGGGTGCCGATCGTCCCCGTCGCCAGCATCGGCGGGCAGGAAAGCGCGCTCTTCCTCAACCGCGGGCAGTGGCTGGCGAAGCTGCTGATGGCTGACAAGTTGCTGCGACTCAAGAGCATCCCGATATCGCTGGCGCTGCCGTGGGGCCTCAACATCAGCGACCTGGCCGGCCATATTCCGCTGCCGACGAAGATTGTCATCGAAGTGCAGGAGCCGATCGAGGTTGACGGGGATGACCAGGCCGTGCACGACAAGGTGATGGCCAGCCTCCAGGGTGGGGTCGATCGCCTGGCCGCCGAACGTCGATTCCCGGTGATCGGCTGATGCGCGTCGAACGCCGCTGCGTCATCAACGCGGACCGCGACGCGGTCTGGAAAATCGTCAGCGACCCGGATTGCTACCCGTCGTTCATGGCGAACCTGGAACGGTGGGAGTCGTCGAACGAGATCCCCTCCGGCGTCGGCGCGCGCTACACCGTGCATTGGAAGATCGGCTCGGTGCCGGTGGGCGGCTTGATCGAGGTTGTCGAGTTCGACGACGGCCGAGACCTGGCGTTCGTGGGCATCACCGGCATCACGCTGCGCGGGCGGATCCGGCTTCGTGATGCCAGCGAGGGCAAAACGAGAGTGACATTTCGACTGTCCTACCAGGCACCCGGCGGGTTGCTCGGCTACATCGCCGACCGCATCGCCGTGCGCCAGGTCGGGCGCACGCTGTCCGAAACCCTGAAAAGCCTCAAACGGATGGCCGAGTCGTAGTCACGGGGATGCGGTGGGCCTCGGTCGTCAGACCAACGCCGAAGCGTCGAACACCCAGCTGGTGTCGCCCGTCGCCAATTTCTCGAAGTGGTTTGGGGGAGCGAAGGCGACCAGACTGTTGAAGTCCCAATAGTCTTTCCAGACGGTAACTTTGCCGTCGACGACTTTGTGGACCGTCACGAATCGCAGCACGCCCTGCTCACCCGTGGCGAATGTCCATGTCTCGGAGTGCTCGTAGAGCACGTCGGAGCCGTTGGACACCAGCACCCCGGCGTGGTTCTCGTAACCGGCCAACTCCTCGAGCCCCATCTTGAGACGTTTGACGATGTCCTCAGGACCACGGGCCGCCAGAGCGGGGACCGGCATGTCGACATAGAGGCAGTCGTCGGACAGAAAGGTTTTGATCGCCTCCCAATCCCGCCGCGAAAGGGCCTGCCACAACCCACGCACGACATCCTCGACCGCGATCATAGATACCTCTGTCATAGCGGCAAATAAACTCTGTCGCCGCGCCGGTGTCAACCGGTCACCCACGTGGGTTCACCCGTCGCGAAACGTCAACCATCCACCTCGGCCATCGAACGGGCGGGCCCCAGGTTTACGGGCAACGACGACCATCCCCGCAACACCCGGGTTTCTCGCCTGCTTCCGGCGCCCGCCGCGCGCACGTCGGGGAAGCGGTCGAAAAATGTCCGCAATCCCACTTCCCCCTCGGCACGGGCAAGGGCCGCACCCAGGCAGAAGTGCCGGCCACCCGAGAAGGCGAGATGCCTTCCGGCGTTTTCCCTTTCGATGTCGAAGCGATGCGGGTCGGGAAATACGCCCGGATCTCGGTTGGCGGCGGCCAGGTACACCAGCACCAGGTCACCACGCTGCAATCGCCGGCCGGCTATCTCGACGTCATTCAGTGCGATCCGCGCGGTCAGCTGCACCGGCGATTCCAGCCGCAGGATCTCCTCGACGGCGTTGGGCCACAGCTCGGGGCGCCGTCTCAGGGATTCGAGGTGTTGGGGCGCGTCCAACAGCATGCGAATGCCGTTGCCGAGCAGATTCACCGTGGTTTCGAAACCGGCGGCCAACACCAGTCCGGCGATCGCCTGCAGCTCTTTTTCGTTGAGATAGGTTTCGGCAGAGCCGCTTTCGGCGGTCTGAATCAGCTGGCTCATCAAATTGTCACTGGGTTCCAGGCGCAACTGCCGCAAATGCTCGTCGAGCCAGGAACTGAAGCCGGCAATCCCCTCCTGCACGCTGCGGTACTGCCGCCAAGGCAATCCGATGTCGAGGCTCGGCGCGGCCAATTCACCGAATTCCAGTACGCGCGCTCGCTCCGCCTCGGGCACACCGAGGATCTCGCTGATGATCGAGACCGGAAGTTGCGAGCAGTACCGCCCGACGATGTCCACCACACCGGACTCGCCGGCCAATCGATCCAACAACTCTGCGGCGGTCTGTTCCACGCGATCTCGCAGCGCGGCAACCGCCCTCGGGGTGAACACCGCCGACACCGTCTTGCGGTATCGGGTGTGGTCGGGCGGCTCGACGGCCAGCAGCGAGGGTGCACGCAGCGGATGTAGGAGGTCATCCCGGGTGCGACGTTCCAGCCACCGCAACGGCGCCGGCAGATTCGATCCGAAGATCAGCACCCGGAAGTCGTCGGACCGTAACAGCTCGTGAGCGATTGCGTGGTCGGCCGTCAGGTAGGCGACGCGACCCTTCACCAGCTTGCCCCGGGCGCGGACTTCGTCGTAGTACCGCACGGGGTCGGCGGCGACCGCCGGATCGGCGATCAGCCTGGCCTGGACGTCGCCTCGGCGAGCTCCGAGCGATGCGGCGCCGCGGATGAAGCCGTGCATCGCGAACCAGTGCACGCGTTCCCTCACTGGCCCTCCCTCGCTCGGGTGTGGTTTCCCAGCCTAGGCCCAGGCCGCCGCGACAGTCAGCACTGCGCGACGAGTTTGAAGTCGGTGGTCACGACTTTGTTGGGGTTGCTGCTGTTGATGCCATACGCGCTACCCGCGATCGTGTACGCGTCGTTGACGAGATCAACGTGCGCGTCTCCCACGCCTCCTTGCCAGAAGCTGCCGGTGAAGCCGTCGACGTTGCGAATCTTCACCCACTGCGGCATCGCCCGGTAACCGCTGAGCAGTACCACTGCTTCGACCCCGCCATCATGGTCGGGGATGTCAATGGTCCGATACATCTGGTCTTGCCGGCATGCCGGGGGACGCGTCGTGTGGGTCGCGCCGTCGATGGTCAGGCGGGCGGCCCGGAGAGGAGTCGTCTGCGACGAGCCGCACCCGGCGGTGCCGACAACGACAGCCACCAAAACCAAAGCGACTGTCAGCAACCGATTCTGCATCAGCCGACCTCCTTACTGTCGCTCTGTCGCTTCGGCGCGAGCGCCGGTAGGGACTTGACGATGCTACGTCGCACGAATTCCGGACTCAGCCCTTTGAACAAGTCAATCAGGCGAATGCTCTTCGGCACATACCAGTGCAACCGCGTTTGATTGTGATAGGCCTGCCACGCCGTCTCGGCCACGCTGCTCGCCGGCATCAACCGGAACATGCCCTTCTTGGGCGCGGTGGCCCGCAGCTGCTCAGCCGTCATGGGAGCGCCGCCGTCGTCGGAGTGGTTGGTCGTCGTCGTGAGGATGGCGGTGTCGATCAGACCGGGCAGCACGTCTGCGACGCGCACCCCGTGTCGCTGCCACTCCACACTCAGCGCCTCGGTCAGACCCTTGACCGCGTGCTTGGTGGACGAGTAGACCGCCAGGCGGGGCATGCCATAGGTGCCCGAGGACGACGACGTCGAGAACATCAGGCTGCCGGGCGTCTTCTTGAGGTACGGAAGTGAGGCGTACGCCCCGGTCAGTACCGCTTTGAAGTTGATGTCGACGACGCGCATCGCAGCGTCATAGGGCACGTCTTCGAACCAGCCGGATTCGCCGATCCCGGCGTTGTTCCACATCATGTCGAGTCCGCCACCGCTGTTGCGGGCGCAGAAATCGGTCAGAGCGCCATCGAAGGCCGCCTTGTCGGTGACGTCGACGGCGCGGGTCCACAGTCGATTGCCACCGAGTTCTTCGTTCAGCGTCGCCAGGCCGGCATCGTTGCGGTCAACGGCGCCAACCCGCCAACCCTTGCCGTGGAACAGCTTCGCGCCCTCGCGGCCCATGCCGCTGCCCGCACCGGTGATGAAGACCGATTTCACGAGCGTCAGCCCGCCTCGACCACGTCTTTGATGCGGTTGAGCGTCTTGGTCATGTCGCGGATGTTGCGGCGCTTGCGCAGGAACCCGCCGAACAACCAGTACACGCCCAGCCATGGCGCCGGGTTGAGCCGGAACGACTCGGTCACGTCGGTCCCGCTACCGCTGGGCGCCAGGCGGTAATGCCAGTTGTTGACCGCCCGGTCACCGAGGAGCACCGCAAAGCCGAATTCGCGCCCCGGTTCACAAGCGGTGACCTTGCATGTCGTCCAGTAGACCGGCCCCATTTCGTTGCGCTTGACGTGACCGCGGAATTTCGCACCGAGGGCCGGGCCGGTCGAATCGCCCAGCCACTCGGCCTCGAATACTTCCGGGGAGAATTTCCCGGTGTTGCGGACGTCCGCGATGAGATCCCAGATCTTGGCCGCAGGCGCCGCCATGTGCACAGTCGCCGAACCTTCCATGGGCTGATCCAAACACAGCCTGGCGCTGGGTGATAGACCGCGGGCGCGTTTCGTCAGCGCGGGACCGTCGCCTGGATCAGTCCGTTGATGATCTGCTTGATGCCCTGGGCGGGGTGCGAGTACCAGCCGATCGGCAGGCCCGAGTTGGCGCCGCACTTCGGCCAGGGCTCCACGCCTTCTTCGGCGAAAACCCGGTTGGCCACAGCGATTTGCTGCTCCCTGGATGCGGTCGCGGGATTGCCGACGCCACCGTATTGAGCCCAGGTGCCCGGTTTGAATTGCAGTCCACCGTATTCGCCGTTGCCGGTGTTGGCGTGCCAGTTGCCACCCGACTCGCACTGCGCGATCGCGTCCCAGTTGGGGGTCGGGGCCGCGTTCGCCACACCTGAGGACGAGGTCATCGACGCTGCAACGAACCCGCCGGCCATTACGGCCTTAACGAGAGGCTTGCAGAGATTTCTCATGCCCAGGATTTCGGCCCGTGTGGCCAAAGCGTTACCTATTCGAAAATGGCGCGAGATCTGCCATCTATCTGCGGAAATCGCCATTTCGGCGGGTTGAATGGCACCGTTAGAAATTGGTGAGGAAAAATTAAACCATTACTGGCAATAAGACCGCGTCGCAGATGAGAGGGCCTGCCGGTAGAGGTCGTCGAGCGCACGGCCTTGGACGACACTGCCCCTGGCGGCGTCGAGCTGTGCGGCACACTCCGGCGAGTGCAGCAGATCCCAGTTGTCCAGAATCTGGGTCAGCATCGTCTGGTTGAGGGTGTCGATCGTTGATCGCGACGCCGACAGCTCCGGCGAATCAGCCGGAGCGGCTGCCGGATTCAGCTTCCAATTCGCGAACCGGCTGTATTCGATGGCCTCGGTGGCGTTGATCTGGTCGCCGAAGACCCGGGTGACGTAGTCGCGGTCGACCCGTCGGACGACGGCGTCGTCGCCCAGCTTCGCCAGCTCTTGCTGAACGCGGGCCGGGTCCTCAACGGCGCCATGGATTCTCCATTTATATGCAGCGACGGGCTCCGCAACTCCCAGCCGTTGCGCGGCGGCGTCGACCAACGCGGATAACGGGCTTGTGGAGTCAGCCCGAGCCGGCGCCACAAGCAACGCCAGGCTGCCGACCACGACACCACAACGCGCGACCAACGGCGGACGGGGCGGGGGGACCCTGCGGCGCATGACGACGATTCTGACGCGTCTGTGGCCTCGCGGCGGCCAAGACGCCCCCATGAGATGTCGCCACAGCGGCCATCGTCGCCAACCGAGCCGCTCGCGATCGAGCCTTAACGCACTACTGCGCCCGACCGAGGCGTCAGGCGCAGTAGTGACCGAGCGTGCGATGCGGTTATCCGCCGCCGCCCTGGGTGGCACCGAGGGCGCCCTGCAGGTCGGGCTTCATCGCGTTGAGCTGGGCTCCCCAGTACTCCCAACTGTGGGTCCCGTTGGCGTTGAAGTTCCACACCGCGTTGTGGCCACCGGCCGCGTTGTAAGCGTCCTGGAACTTCAGGTTGCTGCTGCGCACGAAGTTCTCCAGGAACTCGGCCGGCATGTTCGCCCCACCGAGCTCGGACGGCGTGCCGTTACCGCAATAGACCCAGAGCCGGGTGTTGTTGCCGACCAGCTTCGGGATCTGGATGGTCGGGTCATTCCGCTGCCACGCCGGGTCGCTCGACGGCCCCCACATGTCGTTGGCCTTATAGCCACCGGCGTCGCCCATAGCCAAACCGATCAGGCTCGGCCCCATGCCCTGGGACGGGTCCATCAGGGCCGACAACGAGCCTGCGTAGATGAACTGCGCCGGGTGGTAGGCGGCCAGGATCATCGCCGACGAACCGGCCATCGAGATGCCGACCGCGGCGCTTCCATTCGGCTTCACACTCTTGTTGGACTGCAGGTATTGCGGCAGCTCGCTGGTCAGGAAGGTCTCCCACTTGTACGTCTGGCAGCCGGCCTTCCCGCAGGCCTGGTTGTACCAGTCGCTGTAGAAGCTGGATTGGCCGCCGACCGGCATGACGACCGACAGACCCGACTGGTAGTACCACTCGAACGCCGGGGTGTTGATGTCCCAGCCGTTGTAGTCGTCTTGAGCCCGCAGACCGTCCAGCAGGTACACCGCGGGAGAACCGTTGCCGCCGCTCTGGAACTGGACCTTGATGTTGCGGCCCATACCGGCGGACGGCACCTGCAGGTATTCGACGGGCAGACCCGGCCGCGAAAATGCGTTCGCTGTCGGGGCACCGCCGGCAAGACCGATCAGGCCCGGCAGCGTGGCTGCCGCGGCTGTGCCGACTAAAAGCCGGCGCCTCCAGGCCCGGATCTTCTCGCTCAGAACTGTCATACCTGCCCCTTGTCGATGTGGTCAGTGTGATCGTGATCTCACAGGAATTTACCGTGTGAGTCCGTCAAATGTCGATTGGGACGCGAACGCGTCTCGTTTTGGCATCGCTTTTCGCTTCACTATTTCGCCACCCGACACAGCCGGGCGGCTACAGGGGCATGCATACCCGCTGCGGCATAGCCCAACCCATTGGGGTCGAAAACGCCAGGCAGGACCCCCTGCCAGGCGCGATGAGCGCTCGGCACCCAGGCGATACGCCACGTCATACAAAACATCCAAAACCAGCTCAGACCGGATTGCGGCGCAGCTCGCCGCCGCACAGCCAGTGTCGCGCACTTGACCGTTTGAGGCGCCATCAACGCGCCGCGACACCGGCAATTATCTTCTCGGCCGATAAATCGATGTGGCTTCTGTGGCCCAGGGATTAATCGCCCGAATCGATGCGTGGGTCACCGAAGCTCGGTCGCCCGCTCCACCGCGCGGTGGCCGCGGACCGGCCCCCGCCCCGCCGCGGTTGACGGAGCGCCCTGTCCATCTGGAGATTCCTGACCGGGGCAGCCGGACTTGCACCGACCGCGTAGGCTCTCTCCAAGCAAGCCGATGAAGACCACGCTATCCCGGGTCTGTTCCGGCCCTCACGAATCACCGCACCTGCGGCTTCATGGTGCGTGTGGCTGAGGGCGTCGGAGACGCGGGACCGATTGGGGCATAGATTTGGACACGGTTCTTGGCCTGTCAGTGACGCCTTCCACCATTGGCTGGGTCCTCGCTGAAGGGCACGGCGCAGACGGCACCATCCTGGATCACCAGGAGCTGACGCTGCGCGCAACTCCTGGCATACCCGCAACGGGTACCGCGGAACAGATAGTGGAAGAGGTGCTGCGGGTCGACACCGCGGCGGCCGCTCGCGATCAGCGCCTGCGTGTCATAGGAGTGACCTGGAACGACGAAGCATCTGCGCAGGCGGCGCTCGTCTTGGAGGCGTTGACCGACGCTGGATTCGACAACGTCGTACCGATCCGGTATTCGGAGGCCATCGAGACGTTGGCTCAGGCCATCGGGCCCGTCATCGGCTATGAGCAGGCGGCGGTCTGCGTTCTCGACGATGACTGGGCGACCGTCGTCATGGTCGACACGCACGACGGAGAAGCGCAGATTGCGACCAAGCACGTGCGCGGCGGCTTCGACGGCCTGTCCCGCTGGTTGACCGGCATGTTCGAGCGCAACGGATGGCAACCGGGCGGAGTAGTCGTGGTCGGCGCCGACGACGACATCGATGAACTCTCCTGGCAACTCGAAAAGACCTTGCCGGTACCGGTTTTCGTGCAATCGATGGCCCAGGTGACCATCGCGCGCGGCGCGGCGCTCTCCGCAGCCCGCAGCACAGAGTTCACCGACGAGCAGCTGGTGCAGCGCCTCAACGAACCCGTTCCAGCGCTCACCCCGAAGCGGCAGCTGTCGTACGCCGGAGCCGTGAGCGCGCTGGTGGCCGGTGCCGTCACCTTCGTCGGCTCGGTATCACTGGCGGTGGGGATCCACGTCGGACCGGCCAGCGTGGCCGCCCCGCCCAAGCACGGTGCGCATTCCCCGCCGCATCAGATCGTCGAGGCGGCCACAGCCGTCGCACCGCTTCCGGCGGCCCCACCGACCAGGGTGGCTCCGCAGCCCAAGCCGCCTGCCGGAGAACCGGTTTCGGAGCCGAGCGCTCCGGAAGAACAGCCGGAGGCCGGCGGTGGACGCCAGTCGGACGGCGGCGGCCGGCAGCCGTACCTGACGCGGGTATTGGAGCACATACCCGGCGACACCGGCGATTCGGCCGTTGATTCAGCCCCCCACGACGCGACCGACCCGCAGCCCTGATCCTCTGCCGGCGCTCAATCGCCTTGGGCGCGAATAGCGGAGAACGTCAATGACACTTCATCTGCGACCTGGACAGAACCCATCAGCAGCGAGTAGGGCTTGATGCCGTAGTCGGACTGGCGGATGGTGGATTCTGCTGACATTCGCCACGAGCCCTCGAGATCTTCTGTGCAGAGCTCGATTACGTGGTCGCGCGATTCTCCCCGGATCTGCAGAATGCCCTTCAGGCGGTAGCCGTCGGCGGTCTTCTCGATGGCTTCTGCGACGTAACGAATCTGCGGGAATCGACTGGCCGACAACGATTTCAGGGCGTTGGAGCGCACCAGCGCCTTCTCGGCCCCGGACAGGCCCTTGACACCGCCTTCGCCGCGGAGCACTTCGAACGAGTCGGTCTCGACCACAAGCTCCGCGCTGACAGGCCGAGAGTCGGCCCAGCGCACGGTGGCGCGCCAACGTGTCATCGCGATGGTGAGACGATGGCCCATCCGCGCCGCCCTGCCGGCAACTCCGGTGTGCAGCAACAATTCACCGTCAGCCGGGCCGATCGTCCACACGGAGTCGTTGTCGGAGGTCACGGTGTGTCACATAGTCAAAACGGTGCGATAGTGCGCCCGACCATCTTCCAGAGCCGCATAGCCCTCGGCGGCTTGCGCCAGCGGTAGTTCTTCGATCCATGCCCGCACGCCGGACAGGACCGCGAACTGCATTGTGTCTTCGACTTCCTTCGCCGTCCCGGAGGGATGACCGACGATGCTGACCCCAGGGGTGATCAGCTGCACCGGGCTGATCGGCAGCGGTTCGGGCGTGACGCCGATGGTGACCAGCTCACCTCGGGGGAGTATGCCGCCGACCGTGGCCGCCATGGCTTTGGAATTGCCCGCGGTGGCCAGGACAACCGTCGCGCCGCCAAGATCCTTCAATGCCTCGGCGGGGTCGTTGGCCGTGGAGTCGATGTAGTGATGCGCCCCCAGTTTCCGGGCATCGTCAGCCTTGCCGCTACCGCGATTGATCGCGATCGTCTCGAAGCCCATCGCGCGCGCGAACTGCACCCCGAGGTGGCCCAGCCCGCCGACACCGAGAATCGCCACGCGATCGCCGGGCAGCGCCTTGGTGTGCCTCAACGCGTTATAGGTAGTGACGCCCGCGCACCCCATCGGGGCGGCTTCGGCGTCGGAAAGCTCGTCCGGGATTCGGGCCAGCGCGCTTACCGGCACTGTCGCCGACTCCGCGTAGCCGCCGGGATACTGCCAACTCGGCACCTTGCCGTTCTCGCAGTGGATGAACTGGCCCTTACGGCATTGGTCACAGTGGAAGCAGCATCCGCCGAACCAGCCGACCGCGACGCGGTCACCGACCGCGAAACCCACTACACCGTCGCCGGTTTCGGCGATTTTGCCTGCGATCTCGTGTCCCGGAGTCAGCGGCCACGATATCCCGGGGAACCCGCCATTGACAAAGTGCGCGTCGGTGCCGCAGATGCCGCACGCAGCGACCGTCAGGCGTACCTCGCCGCGCCCCGGCGGTGTCGTTTCCGCGTCGACCAGCTCCAAAGCTGCACCTGCGGACGGGACATGAACGGCTCGATGAGTGGGCATGCCCCTAGCTTGTCACCCCTGGGCCTGATGCGCGACAGGGCACTTCCCGGCCCCATCGGTGTGGTAGTCGACCTGCCAGTGCTTGATTCCGTTGAGCCAGCCCGATCGAAGGCGTTCGGGCTTGCCGGCCGATTCCAGATCAGGCATTGCATCGGCGATGGCATTGAACATCAGGTCGATGGTCATCCGCGCCAGGTTGGCCCCGATGCAGTAGTGCGCGCCGGTGCCGCCGAATCCCACGTGGGGGTTGGGATCACGCAGGATGTTGAAGGTGAACGGGTCGTCGAACACTTCCTCATCGAAATTGGCTGAGCGGTAGACCATTACGACGCGCTGACCCTTCTTGATCTGAACGCCGGACAGCTCGTAGTCCGCCAGCGCGGTCCGCTGGAATGAGGTGACCGGGGTCGCCCACCGGACGATCTCGTCGGCCGTCGTGACGGGACGCTCTCGCTTGTACAGCTCCCACTGATCGGGGAAGTCGGTGAAGGCCATCATGCCCTGCGTGATGGAGTTACGGGTGGTCTCGTTGCCGGCCACGGCCAACAGCATGACGAACATGCCGAACTCGTCGTCGGACAGCTTGTGGCCGTCGATATCGGCCTCGATCAGCTTGGTAACGATATCCGGCCCGGGATTCTGCGCCCGGTCGGCGGCCATCTGCATTGCGTAGGTGATCAATTCGATCGAGGCACCCATGGGGTCATTGCGGGCGAATTCGGGATCCTGGTCACCGACCAGTTCGTTGGACCAGTGGAAGAGTTTCTTGCGGTCCTCTTGGGCCACGCCCAGCAGCCCGGCGATGGCTTGCAGCGGAAGCTCGCAGGACACCTGTTCCACGAAGTCGCCGGAACCCTCTGCGGCGGCGCCGGCGACGATCTGCCTGGCGCGCTCGGCGAGGTCGTCGCGCAGCCGCTCGACGGCCCGTGGCGTGAAGCCCCGCGAGATGATCTTGCGCAGGTGGGTGTGCTGCGGCGCGTCCATATTGAGCAGCACGAACCTGCTCGTCTCGAGCTGCTCGCGGACCGTGCCCTCCTTGTAACGCGGCAGTGCAGTGTTCTCCAGGCTGGAGAAGACGTCGCTGCGCAGCGAGACCTCTTTGACGTCCTTGTGCTTGGACACCACCCAGAACCCGCCATCGTCGAACCCACCAGTCCCGATCGGCTGTTCGTTCCACCAAATCGGCGCGGTCCGGCGCAGCTCGGCCAGTTCTTCCACCGGCAGTCGCTCGGCGTGGATGTCCGGGTCGGTGAAGTCGAAGCCGGGGGGCAGATTGGGGACCGGCTTGGCGGTTGGCTCGACGGTTGGCATTGCCTGCTCCTCGATGACGAAGTGGTCTAGTCGTCCTTCAGCAAGGAAACCACTGCGGCACCTTGGTTGTGAAGCATTGATGCAAGATCGCCGGCCGCAATTGGAACGTGTTCTTGACCGGCGGTTTGCCACCGAGCGGTGGGTGTAGGCCGGCCTTCGCGGTCATGACCCGAATCGGTCTTGTGGCTGACGGTCCGACCGATATGCTTTGGTGCAGGTCACCGGCGACGACAGGCGGGGTAGGACATGATTCGGGAACTGCTCAGCGCCGCTTCGATAGCGGGCATCACGATCGGCTTGGCGCCGTGCGCGGCCGCCGGTTACGACGGCGACGTACCGGGGATGAACTATCAAGCCACGCTGGGCGCCCCGTGCGATAACTACGAGCGCTTCATCTTTGGGCGCGGCACCAGCGGCCAGGCTGAGGCCTGTCATTTCCCGCCACCGAATCAGTTCCCGGCGGCGACCACCGGATACTGGGTGATTTCCTACCCGCTCTACGGAGTGCAGCAGACCGGCGCGAAATGTCCGGGTTCGCAGGCGGCAGCGCAGACGCCGGACGGACTTCCCATGCTGTGCCTGGGAGCTCAGGGCTGGCAGCCCGGCTGGTTCACCGGGGCAGGATTTTTCCCGCCGAGCGGATAATCCGGCGCAGCCATGAACCGCAGTGAGCCCGGCGAACTGGTCGTGCCCCGCTGGCTGCGGTTCGTGCTGGCCTCAGATCGCGCCGGGTCGGCGTGGTACATCGGCACCGGGTTTTTCTTCGCCCCGGTGCTCGCCGTGCTCTCGCCCTGGCCCGTTGTCACCGCCGTGCTGTGGGTCGCCATCGCGGTGGCCGGGCTTTGGCTGGGGCTACTGGGCATCGCCATGGCCATCGGGCTGGCCCGAATAATGCGCTCCGGGGCCGAGATTCCCGACGATTACTGGCGCACGCTGGTGCATTACTGAGGCGCAACGCCGACGAGAAATGGCGCCCGCCACCCGTCTAGAGTCGTAGCAACCGTCCTGCCATAAAGGAGACTCGAGATGGCCTTCAATCCAAAAGATGCAGTCGACGCGGCGAGGGACATCGCGACCAACGCCGTCGAGAAAGCCTCCGACATCGTCGAACACGCCGGCGACATCCTCCGCGGTGACCTTGCCGGCGGCGCCAGCGGCATCGTTGCGAATTCGATCGACATCGGCACCTACGCGCTGGACCGGACGAAGGAAGTGTTCACCGGCCACGACGAAGTCGACGACGTCTAGGCGCGAGGCCCCGCATCAAACGGAGGCGGCCTCGTTGAGCTCGTCGAGCCGGTTGGTGGCTTCCAGGTACTCCTGCACCCAGCGCTCGATGACCGTTGAGGTCTTCTCCACCTTGGTGAACTGCCCGACCACCTGACCGACGGGGTTGAACGCCACGTCGACGGACTCGTTGGGGTACCGGTTGGTGGCCCGCACGGCCATGCCGGACACCATGTACTGCAACGGCATTCCGAGTGGCTTCGGGTTTTCCGGTGCCTCCCATGCCTCGGTCCAGTCGTTGCGCAGCATGCGGGCCGGCTTGCCGGTGAACGAGCGGCTGCGGACGGTGTCGCGGCTCCCGGCCTTGACGTAGGCCTCCTGCTGAACCGGGGTGTTCGAGGACTCTTCGACCATCAACCACTGCGATCCGGTCCAGGCGCCTTGCGCGCCAAGCGCCAGTGCGGCCGCGATCTGCTCACCGCTGCCGATGCCGCCCGCGGCCAGCACCGGAACCGGGGCGACCTCCTTGACGACCTGGGGCCACAGCACGATCGAACCGACCTCCCCGCAATGCCCACCGGCCTCGCCGCCCTGGGCGATGATGATGTCGACACCCGCGTCGGCATGCTTGCGGGCCTGCGACGGCGAACCGCACAGCGCGGCCACCTTCAGTCCGGCCTCGTGAATGTGCTTGATCATCTCAGCCGGCGGAGTGCCGAGGGCATTGGCGATCATCTTGACCTTGGGGTGCTTGAGCGCGACCTCGACCTGGGGAGTGGCCGTGGCCTCGGTCCAACCGAGCAGCTGCAGGGTGTCGCCGTCGCTGTCCTCGACCGGCACACCATGGTCGGCGAGGATCTTCTTTCCGAAGTCGAGATGCTCCTGCGGCACCATCTTGCGCAGCGTCTCGGCCAGCTCCTCCGCGGACAGGTGGGAGTCCATGCCCTCGTATTTGTTCGGGATCACGATGTCGACGCCGTAGGGGTGGTCGCCGATGTTCTCGTCGATCCACTTCAGCTCGATCTCCAGCTGCTCGGGAGTGAAGCCGACCGCTCCGAGCACGCCGAAACCCCCGGCCTTGCTGACCGCCACGACGACGTCGCGGCAGTGGGTGAAGGCGAAAATCGGGAACTCGATGCCGAGTTCATCGCAGATAGGGGTGTGCATTACAACTCCTGGGAGCTCGCCGAATTGGAACGTGTTCTAGTTTAGTACGAAGCTGACTGACGTGGCCAGCGGGCCCTGACCTGCGTCGTATCACTACGACCCGTCACCGTCGTCAGGCCGCGATGCCGTTCGCCACCCACAGGATGAGAAATACGAGCACGCAGGCGGCGCAGAGCAGGTGGTCCCGGCAGACCGATCGGGCCAGCCGCGTCTGCTCGGACGGACTGTCCGCGCGATGCCCGAGCCGCACGGCATCGGGAACCGTGTGCGTCAACGCCAACATGATCGGGATGCCGGCCAGCGGGGCAGAGGTCACTAGCAGCCACCCCGGATCGTGTCCGCGGGCCGCCTGCACCACCAGTGTGACCAACAGGGTGAGCATGACGAGCGCGATCAGACGGTTCATCGGCCGAGACGTAGTGGTCGCGCGGTGGTAGTACGCCGCGATGGCAGCCAACACGACCTCGGGCAGCTCGATCCCGGCCTTCCGGTAGCGGAGAACTTGAACGTCGAAAATCAAGTCCATCCACAACACGGCGAACAGGAACCCGCCGCAGGCCATGAGCAACGAGGCCATGGCGCTCACCCACCTCTGATCCATCCCGGGCACAGCGCCGCAGCGCAGTCCACTTGGACCCATTGTTCTCGGCAGCGCAAGAGGTGCGGAGTCACCGGAACCGTTGGCTGCAGCTCGCGGTCGGCGACGACGCACGCCGACGAGCCAAGCGTCGGATGCCTTGATCCGGTGGCGAGCAACCAGGTAGCGTAGTGCTGCCAATTACGAAACTACGCGTAGCGTAATTGGCATCCAGCCAACGAGAGGATCGGCTTGATGCGCAGCCGCTACGCGGGCGATCCCTTCACCACATCGACACCCGAAATTGCTGCCGCACTGGAGGACGTCAGCGTCCCCACGCTGCTGCTCTCGCTCGTCCATATCACCGGCGACCCACGCTTCATCCGCGACTTCAAGCAGATGGGCATCTTCCTCAACGAGATCCAGGGATTCATGTCGGAGGAGGACAAGGCGCGGGCCCGCAACGAAGCCCTGTCGGTGATCGCCGGGTATCGGGACCGCGGTTGCCCCGAACCGCAGCCGCTGAGCGCCGAACTTCTCCGGGAAATGATGGATTGGGCGGCGTGCGAGCACGTTCCGGACGACTATCTATCGCTGGTTTGTGAAGAACTCGACCTCGACGGCGTCGATCTCCGGCGCCCCGCGGCGTTGCCGGCCGAGCGGGCCGCTGAACTTCCGGTCCTGGTCGTCGGATGTGGCGAATCCGGCATCCTCGCCGGCGTCCGCCTCAAGCAGGCCAACATTCCGTTCGTCATCGTGGAGAAGAACGCGGGCCCCGGCGGAACATGGTGGGAGAACAGCTATCCCGGCGCGCGGGTGGACGTGGCCAACCACTTCTATTGCTACAGCTTCGAACCCAACAACGACTGGACACACTTCTTCGCGGAGCAACACGAGCTGCAGGACTATTTCACCAAGGTCATCGAGAAATACGGCCTGGCTGAGCACGTGCGTTGGCGGACCGAGGTTACCGCGGCCGAATGGAACGACGACGACGGTACCTGGACAATTTCGCTGCACTCGGCCGACGCCCAGACGACCATCGTGCAGGCACGTGCGCTGATCACCGCGGTCGGCCAGCTGAATCGTCCCAACATTCCCGGCTTCGACGGGGCGGACACCTTCCAGGGACCGTCCTTTCACTCGGCGGCCTGGGATCACTCGGTAGACCTGACAGGCAAGCGGGTCGCGGTTGTCGGCGCGGGCGCCAGCGGTTTCCAGATCGCGCCGGCGATCGCCGATGAGGTGGAGCACCTAACCGTGTTTCAGCGCACCGCACAGTGGATGTTCCCCAACCCGATGTATCACGACGAGGTCGCCGACGGTGTGCGCTGGGCGATGCGCCATCTTCCGTTCTACGGGAGGTGGTACCGCTTCCTGGTGCTGTGGCCCGGCTCGGACAAAGGTCTGGATGCCGCCGAAGGCGACCCCGGCTACGCAGACCAGGATCACGCCGTCAGCGACATCAATGCCGCCGCGCACATGATGTTTTCGCAATGGATCACCAGCCAGGTCAACGAAGATCAAGAACTGCTGGCCAAGGTGATGCCCGACTATCCCGCCTGCGGCAAACGGACCCTGCAGGACAACGGCAGCTGGCTGCGAACGCTGCAGCGCGACAACGTCGAATTGGTGCGCACGGCCATCGAGAAGATCACGCCGCACGGCATCGTCACCGTCGACGGCGTGACGCATGACGCCGATGTCATCGTGTACGCCACCGGGTTTCGGCACACCGACGTGCTGTGGCCGCTGAAGGTCACCGGACGAAACGGCACCGACCTGCATCAGATGTGGGGAAGCAGGCCATACGCATACCTAGGGATCACCGTCCCGCAGTTCCCGAACTTCTTCATTGTCTACGGGCCGGGAACCCACTTGGCTCACGGCGGCAGCCTCATCTTCCAGTCCGAGCTGCAGATGCGCTACATCGACCAGTGCCTGGCCCGGCTGGCCGAAACCAACGTGCATTCCATCGAACCGAAACCGGAAGCCGCCACCGATTGGCACCGGCGGACACAGGCACAGATCAAGAAGATGGTGTGGTCTCATCCGGCCGTCAAGCACTCATACTTCAAGAATGCCGACGGGGAGATCCACACCGTGAGCCCTTGGCGTCTCAACGAATACTGGTCGGCGGTGCGCGAGCCCGATTGGTCACAGTTTTCAGTGCGAACGAAAGATTCCGCGCAACAAGGGAAGTGAGCACGCCATTATGCGCACCGTAGTCGTCGACGGGCCCCACAGCATCCGGGTCGACACCCGACCCGATCCAGTCCTGCCCGGGCCCGACGGGGCGATCGTCGAGGTGACTGCCGCCGGGATCTGCGGATCCGACCTGCACTTCTACGACGCCGACTTTCCCATGCCGGACCCGATTGCGCTCG
This sequence comes from Mycobacterium sp. NGS58, assembly GCF_059812385.1. NCBI lineage: Bacteria > Bacillati > Actinomycetota > Actinomycetes > Mycobacteriales > Mycobacteriaceae > Mycobacterium > Mycobacterium sp. NGS58. The sequence goes on from NZ_JCALCO010000026.1 coordinate 28,844, forward strand.
GCCACGAAGCCGTCGGCACCGTGGTCGAAGCCGGACCGCAGGTGCGCAACGTCAAAGTCGGCGACCAGGTCATGGTGTCGTCGGTGACCGGCTGCGGTGCGTGTGCCGGGTGCGCGACCGGCGATCCGGTGATGTGCCATTCCGGTTTTCAGATCTTCGGCGGCGGTGTACTCGGCGGTGCGCAGGCCGACCTGCTCGCGGTGCCCGCCGCGGATTTCCAGCTGCTGAAGATGCCCGAGGGCATCAGCACCGAGCAGGCGCTGCTGCTCACCGACAACCTGGCCACCGGCTGGGCCGCGGCGCAGCGGGCTGATATCCCATCTGGTGGCACGGTCGCGGTGATCGGCCTGGGCGCGGTGGGCCTGTGCTCACTGCGCAGCGCGCTGTTCCACGGTGCAGCAACGGTTTTCGCTGTCGATCAGGTCGATGGCCGGCTGGAGCGCGCCGCCCAGTGGGGTGCCACACCCCTGAAAGCCCCCGCGCTCGAGGCCATCCTCGCCGCCACCGAGGGCCGGGGCGCCGACGCGGTGATCGACGCCGTAGCCACGGACGCCTCCCTGACCGATGCGCTCAACGCGGTGCGCCCCGGCGGCACCGTCTCCGTCGTCGGTGTGCACGACATGAATCCGTTCCCGCTCAACGCCTTGGGCTGCCTGATCCGGAGCACGACGATGCGTTTCACCACCGCGCCGGTGCAGCGCACCTGGCCGGAATTGGTTCCGCTACTGCAGTCGGGCCGCCTCGACGTCGACGGCATCTTCACCACCACAATGCCTTTGGACGAGGCGGCCAAGGGCTACGCCACCGCCGGGTCGCGATCCGGTGACGACGTGAAGATTCTGCTGAAGCCCTAGTCGTTCACCTGGTCGCCGTGATGTACTGCGACCGCATGAAACTGTCGATCTTCGCATCGACCTCCGGCGGGGTCATGCCATAGCCGACTTGCAGATCGAGCGTGCTGCGGACGGGTTCGACGGCCCACGCATGGGCCGTGAGCCACTCCGCCGGGTCCGACTGGGGTTCATACGTCAGCGCCGAAAAGTCCACGTTGCCAGACACATTGACCCCCGGGTGATTGGTCTCCAGAGCGTGGAGCTGGTCGTGGTCGAGTCGCGATCCCAGCGCTCCGATGGCGATCCGGCTGCCCGGTGCGCTGAGCCCGCTGATCCGGGTGAAGAGCGCGTGCTGAGCCTCGTCGGTCAGGTACGGCAGCAGCCCCTCCACCGACCAGGCGCTCGGGCTCTCCACGTCAAAGCCGGCCGCTTCCAACGGTCGCGACCAGTCGGTGCGTAAATCGGCGGCGACGTCGATCCGGCGGGCCTTGGGCGTAGCACCCTGTTCTGCGAGAACCCGGGCCTTGAATTCGAGGACCTTCGGCAGATCGACCTCGAAGACCCTTGTGCCATCCGGCCATGAAAGCCGATACGCCCGCGAATCCAGCCCGGCGGCGACGATCACCGCCTGCCGGATGCCCGCCGCACCGGCGGTGTCAAAGAAGTCGTCGAAGAACCGGGTCTGAACTCCGTACAGGCGGGGAAATGCCGTCTCGTCGTCGGAAGTACCCGGATTGGCAAGCACCCCGGCCAAATACGGGTCCCGCGACGCATCGATGAAGACTTTCGCGTATTCGTCGCGCACCAATGGCTGCGGGCTCAGGGCATGCAGCGCACGCCATCCGGCCACCAGCAGGGCGGTATATCCCACACTGCTGACGATGTCCCAGTTGTCGTCGTCCGAACGGAGCGACCCGAATTCGGGTGGCCTGCTCATGGTTGCCCCTCCCGTCGACTCGGAGCTGAAGCCGACGTTTCCACGGTACCAAGCCGAGCCGGTCTCAAAGCTCCAAAAGCACCGTAACCGGACCGTCGTTCACCAGCTCCACCTGCATGTTCGCACCGAAGACACCGGTCTGGACTTCGGCACCGAGTTGACGCAGCGCATCGGCGAACTCCGCCACCAGCGGCTCTGCGACCGCTCCCGGAGCGGCCGCATTCCATGATGGCCGGCGGCCCTTGGCGGTGTCGGCGTACAGCGTGAACTGACTGACGACCAGGACGGGGGCATCGACGTCGGATGCGGAGCGCTCATCGGCGAGAATCCTTAGTTGCCAGAGCTTCTCGGCGAGCCGCCGGGCCTTTTCGCGATCGTCGCCATGGGTGACTCCGATCATTGCCACCAGGCCCTGCCCATCCGGGCGGATCGCCCCGACTTCTGCGCCCTCGACCGAGACCGTTGCCGACGAGACCCGTTGCACCAACACCCGCATGGGCCTCGATGGTGCCAGATTGCCCGGTTGATGGTTGGGTACGCTCGTTGGGTGTCTGTGCTCGTTGCGTTTTCCGTCACCCCGATGGGGGTGGGCGAGGGTGTCGGCGAGATCGTCGCCGAAGCGGTTCGAGTGGTTCGCGATTCCGGGCTGCCCAATAAGACGGATGCGATGTTCACCGTGATCGAAGGCGAAACCTGGGCGGAGGTCATGGCGGTGGTGCAGCGCGCGGTCGAGGCCGTGGCCGCCCGAGCGCCCAGGGTCAGCACGGTGATCAAAGCGGATTGGCGCGCCGGAACCAGCGACGCACTGACGAAGAAGGTCGCCACCGTCGAGCGCTATCTCTCCGAGAGTTAGTCCGGCATCGCCGATCGAAACGCCTCAGCGGCCGCATCTCCGTGGACGGCGAAGACCACCTTGCGCAGTGACCCCGGTTGGTGCCGCCGGACGGCGGCGACCATCAGCCGCGCCGCCTCGTCGAGCGGAAATCCGCCGACGCCGGTCCCGAACGCGACCAGCCCGAGCGAGCGGCAGCCGAGCTCGTCGGCCTTGCGCAGCGTCGAAGCCGTGGCGGCGGCGATGATGTCCGCCGAGGTCGGGCCGCCGAGCTCCATCGTCGCGGCGTGGATGACGTAGCGCGCGGGCATGTCGCCCGCCGTGGTCTCGACCGCCTCGCCGAGTCCGATCGGCGCCTTCTCGGTTGATTCCCGCTGCACATCGGGTCTACCCGCGCGCGCGATGGCCGCGGCGACGCCGCCACCGTGGCGCAGCTGCGTGTTGGCCGCGTTGGCGATCGCGTCGAGTTCGAGCTTGGTTACGTCAGCCTGAAGTACCTCTAACTCGATCATGGGCTCATTGTCCTCGCACCCCATCAGTAGGCTCGGGGCGGTGAGCGCACGCGCAGGAATCGTTGTCACCGGAACCGAGGTCCTCACCGGACGGGTCCAAGATGCGAATGGCCCGTGGATCGCCGACCGCCTCCTAGAGCTGGGCGTCGAGCTGGCCCACATCACCATCTGCGGCGACCGGCCCGCGGACATCGAAGCGCAGCTTCGGTTCCTCGCCGATCAGGGCGTGGACCTGATCGTCACCAGCGGCGGCCTGGGGCCGACGGCCGACGATATGACGGTTGAGGTGGTGGCCCGGTTCTGCGACCGCGAGTTGGTGTTGGACGCCGAGGTCGAGGAGAAGATCGCCAACATCCTCAAGAGGCTGATGGCGCGCAACCCCGCATTCCAATCCGCTTTGGATCCGGGCACTTTCGAGTCGCTGCGGGCCGCCAATCGCAAGCAGGCCATGGTGCCCGCCGGGGCGCAGGTGCTCGACCCGGTCGGGACCGCTCCCGGCGTCGTCGTGCCCGGCAAGCCGGCGGTGATCGTGTTGCCGGGTCCGCCGCGCGAGTTGCAACCCATGTGGCAGACGGCCATCGAGACACCCGCAGCGCAGGAAGCGATCGCCGGACGGACCGTCTACCGGCAGGAGATGCTGCGCATGTTCGGCTTGCCGGAGTCGGGGCTGGCCGAAACGCTGCGCGACGCCGAACAGGCCGTGCCCGGCTTCGGGCAACTCGAGATCACCACCTGCCTGCGGCGCGGGGAGATCGAGATGGTCACCCGTTATGAGCCGGAGGCCGCCGACGCGTATGCGCGGCTGGTCAAACTGCTGCGGGAGAGGCACGGCCATCAGCTCTATTCCGAGGACGGCTCGCGCGTCGACGATCTGGTCGCGCAGCTTCTGGCCGGCCACCGGATCGCGACGGCGGAGTCCTGCACCGCGGGTCTGCTGGCGGCACGGCTGACCGACCGCCCCGGCTCGTCGGATTATGTGGCCGGTGGTGTCGTGTCCTACTCGAACGAGGCGAAGTCCGAGTTGCTCGGCGTTGATCCGGCGCTGATCGAAGCGCACGGCGCGGTGTCCGAGCCGGTGGCCGAGGCGATGGCTGCGGGCGCCCTGCAGCGCTTCGGGGCCGACACCGCGGTCGCGATCACCGGGATCGCCGGCCCGGGCGGGGGGACGGAAGAAAAGCCGGTGGGCACAGTCTGTTTCAGCGTCACGGCCGGCGACCGCGCCGACACCCGCACGCTGCGGCTTCCCGGCAATCGCTCGGATATCCGGGAGCGCTCGACGACGGTGGCGATGCACCTGTTGCGGCGCCTACTGGGCAACACCGAATAGCGTCACGCCACTTCGCTTGCCAGGAAAGCGCTTTCGGTTGTGCCGAACCGGACCCCGGTGGCGTCCTTCCCGATCAGCGTCAGCACGGCGACGGTGATGAGCACCGGCACGATCGTCGCCGCCAGCGCGAACGGGTAGCCGTGTGATTCGGCGAGGCGTTCCTGGATCGGCAGATTGAATGCCGCCAGCAGGTTTCCGAGTTGGTAGGTCACCCCGGGGTAGAGGCCGCGGATGGCGTCCGGGGACATCTCGGTGAGGTGAGCGGGTATGACGCCCCACGCACCCTGGACGAACAGCTGCATCAAGAACGAACCCAGGCACAGCATCGCCGCGCTGCGCGAGTACGCGAACAACGGGACGATCGGCAGCGCCAGAATCGCACAGAACACGACGGTGTAGCGGCGGCTGAATCTCTGTGACAGCGTGCCGAAGACGAGGCCCCCGATGATCGCGCCGACGTTGTACGCCACCACGATCCACTTGACCGTCGTGCTGGAGAGACTTGCGCCCTGGTTGGCGTGCGCGCCCAGGAAGGTCGGGTAGACATCCTGCGTGCCATGGCTCATCCAGTTGAAGGCCGTCATCAGCAACGCCAGGTAGATGAACCGCCGGATGATCGCGCCGCTGCGCAGCACATCGCGGATTCGGGTGCTGGTGAGCTTCATCTGGTCCTGCGCGGCTTCCCACACCTCGGACTCCTCCACCCGATAGCGAATGACCAGGCTGATCAGGGCAGGCACGATGCTCAGGCCGAACAGCCACCGCCACGACAACCCGAGCCAGTCGATCACCACGAGCGAGGCGACGCTCGCCAGCAGGTAGCCGAATGCGTAACCCTCCTGCAGCAGACCGGAGAAGAACCCGCGTCGCTCCACCGGAACCTTCTCCATCGCAAGCGCGGCGCCGAGCCCCCACTCGCCGCCCATGCCGATGCCGTAGAGCAGACGCAGGATGATCAGGACGGTGAAGTTCGGCGCGAACGCGCACAGGAAGCCCACCACGGAATAGAACATGACGTCGACCATCAGCGGCATTCGCCGGCCGACGCGGTCGGCCCACAGCCCGAAGATCAGCGCGCCGACGGGACGCATGATCAGGGTTGCCGTGGTGACGAATGCGACCTCGGCCTTGCTGTGGTGGAACGTCTTGGCGATGTCGGCGTAGACGAGCACCACGATGAAGTAGTCGAAGGCGTCCATCGTCCAGCCCAGTAGCGCTGCGATGAAAGAGTTCCGCTGATCGGCCGTCAACCGCTGTGTGGTCACGTCAGCATCGTGCAGTACGCGGCGCAATCCCGCGACCTGTTCCACGACGCGGACTCCGGGAGTAAGTTCCGGATACATGCGGATCATCGATGCCGACGGGCATGTAGCCGAGAATTCCTCGCTGGCAATCGAAGCGATCAAGCGATGGCCGCAGCACGTGAAGCTCAGCATGGACGGCCGGCCGGGTTTGACGCTCGAAGGCCGCAACTACCCCGAGGACACGGGGCCTGGCGCGGGTTGCCCACCCGAGCACGGGATCAGCAATGCTCCGGACATCAATTGCCGTTCACCCGAAGGCGTGCTGGGGGACGCGGATCGCGATCACATCGACACGATGGTGCTCTATCCGAGCATGGGGCTGGCCGCGCCCAGTCTCGAGGATCCGGAATTCGCCGCGGGATTCTCGCGCCTGTACAACCAGTGGATCGCGGATTACTGCGCCTCGACGGGCGGGCGGCTGCGCGGCGTCGCCGTGACACCGATCGAGCACGGTCAGGCGGCTATCGACGTGATGACCGAAGCCAAAGAGCTTGGCCTGATTGCGACTCTGGTGCCGCCGGCGCTGAAGAGCCGCAACCTCGACCATCCCGACCTCGACCCCTTCTACGCCGCGGCCGTGGAACTCGGCATGCCGTTGGGCGTGCACGGCGCCCCCGGCATCCATCTGCCCAAGATCGGTGTGGACCGCTTCACGAACTACATCCAGGTGCACTGCGTCAGCTTTCCGTTCGACCAGATGACGGCGATGACCGCGATGGTCTCCGGCGGCGTCTTCGAGCGTCACCCGGAGTTGCGGGTCGCGTTCCTCGAGGCGGGCGCGGGTTGGGTGCCGTTTTTCATGGACCGGCTGCACGAGCATTACGAGAAACGCGGCGACTGGGTGGAGCGCGGTTGGCGGCGCGATCCGCACGACTATCTGGCCGCGGGCAACATCTGGGTGACGTGCGAGCCGGAGGAGCCGATCCTGCCCGGGGTGATCGACGTGCTGGGCGACGAGTTCATCATGTTCGCCAGCGACTACCCGCACTGGGACGGTGAGTGGCCGGAGAGCACCAAGCATTTGCGCACGAGAGCCGACATCAGCGAGGCCTCCCGGGAAAAGATCGGTGGCTTGAACGCGCAGCGCTTCTACAACCTGAACTGAGCGGCCCTACTCGGCGTCAGTCGGGTCAAATTCGATTTGGCAAATGCTCAGACTCGGCCACGGTTGAGGTAATGTTCTGCGCGCAGCTGGTTTGCCGGGGTCACCGTGTGTGCCCCGGCATCGAGTGGGGGCGCTGGTATAGGCCCATCGTGAGAGGGAACCCGGTGTGAATCCGGGACTGTCCCGCAGCGGTATGCAGGAACGACCGCCGTCATCGGCACTGGTTTAAAGACTGGGAAGCGACGGCCATTAGGAGCACCGTTCTCGGTGTGTGCCTGCGAGTCCGAAGACCTGCCAGTTGCGCCGGGCGCGCCGCGTCCGGCGTGCGCGTCGCCTCGTGGATTGGGCAGATGGCCGTTGGCAGGACAGCTGTGACGCCGATCTATCGGTGCGCTGATCGAGTCTGTGGCTGAACGTCTTTTGGAGCGACGAGCATCCCGTCGTATCGAAGGACGATTGATGACACAGCCGCCATTAGCCACAACCACCCTTGCCGCGCCTGGCTTGACCGCCCACGGCCTCGGGGCTGAGCGAACGAGCCGTCAGTCATGACCGCCATGGTGGATTTTGGCCTGTTGCCGCCCGAAATCAACTCTGGGCGCATGTATTCCGGAGCGGGCTCGGCCCCGCTGATGGCCGCCGCGGCGGCGTGGAGGGGAATTGCCGCGGAGCTGCGATCGATGGCACTGTCCCAGAGCTCGGTGATCGCGGGACTGATTGATCAGTGGCACGGTTCGGCGTCAGCGGCGATGGCCGCCGCGGCAAAGCCTTATGCGGCATGGATGAGCGACACAGCCGCCCAAGCCGAGCAGACAGCCGTGCAAGCCACCGCAGCGGCGATGGCGTTTGAAACCGCGTTCGCGGCGACGGTTCCCCCGCCGGTGATCGCAGCGAACCGTGCCATGCTGACGTCGCTGACCGCGGCCAACTTCCTGGGCCAAAACACCGCCGCCATCGCGGCCACGGAAGCCGACTACGGCGAAATGTGGGCCCAGGACGCCGCCGCCATGTACGGCTACGCCGCCGATTCGGCGGTCGCCTCGGCGGTATCCCCGTTCACCCCGCCACCGCCGACCACCGATGCGGCAGGGCAGACCACGCAGGCGGACGCGGTCAGTCAGGCCACCGCGAGCTCGGCAGCGGCGAACACGCAGACAGCCCTATCGCAACTGCAGACAGCGGTGCCGGCGACGCTCGAGAACCTCGCGACGCCGTCCTCATCGGCGTCGTCACCCATGTCGGACATGATCGACTGGTTGGGATTCGGCGGAGCGGATTTCTCGAGCCCGAAGGGCATCCTGAATTTCCTGGCCGGAACGGATGGCTCGCCGATGGGTGCTTTCCTCAACAACAACCTGTTGAACACGATATTTTCGTCCGGGTTCTACATGCCGGGGAACTACCTGGGCACCATGACCGACCTCGCCGGCATGGCGGGCTCGAGTGGCGCAGCGAGCGCCGGCGAAGCTGCGGCCGAGGGCGCGGCGGCCGGAGCGGGATCGCTCGAAGCCGGGCTCACCACCGCGGTCAGCCCTCTGGAGTCAACCAGCCTGGGTAGCGCGGTATCGGCGGGCCTGAATCAGGCGTCCTCGGTTGGGGCACTGTCCGTGCCCTACGGATGGACCACCGCCGCCCCGGAGATCACGCTTGCCACCCAGGCGTTGCCGAGTAACGGTCTGGTTGCCGCCCCCACCGCCGCGGCAGGGGCCGAGGGAGGTCTGCTCAGCGAAATGGCCCTGGCGAGCATGGCGGGACGCGGGATGACCGGCATGAGCGTGGGCGGGCGCCCCATGGGCGTCACCGCTCCTGCGAACCGCCCGTTGCCCATCGTGATCGTGAAACCACCTGCGTCCTGCGCCGACTGAACGGATCCGCGGGCCATTTGGTTGGGCGGGGAACGTCACGCTTCTCAATCATGATGCGCGGCAACGTCCTCGCCACGTCGCTTCGGGAAACGCCGGGGATTGGGCACGAGATGTGTAACGCCGCGCGGCTCCCCGGTTCCGAAGCTCGTACACCGCGGATTATGCGCGGCGATTTCCGCTTACCCTTTGGGCGGCCGGCTGGCAGGATTCGTGGGCATGGGCCCTTTTCTGTTGCGCGCCGCATTGACCGGACTCGCGTTGTGGATCGTCACCCTGTTCGTGCACGGGCTGAGCTTCGTGGGCGGCGACACGAAGCTGGAGCGGGTCGGCATCATCTTCGTCGTCGCGGTGATCTTCGGTCTGGTCAACGCATTCATCAAGCCGATCGTGCAGATCTTGTCGATCCCGCTCTACATCCTGACGCTCGGCCTGTTCCATGTCGTCGTGAACGCGCTGATGCTATGGATCACCGCGCGGATCACCGAACACACCACGCACTGGGGACTGCACATCGATCATTTTTGGTGGACCGCGATCTGGGCGGCCATCGTGCTGTCGATCGTTAGTTGGTTGCTGTCCTTGGTGATTCGGCGCACCGGCGCCTGAGGCTCAGCGGCCCCGCCACCGCGGCGCTCGCTTTTCGGCGAAGGCGCGCGGCCCTTCCTTGGCGTCCTCGGTCTCGAAAATACGGTCGCTGTGCCGGGTTTCGTTGTCATAGGCCGACTCGAGGTCGAGCGCCAGGCCTTCGACCGCTGACTGCTTGGTGGCGAACACCGCGAGCGGCGCGTTGGCGGTGATGCGCGCGGCGAAGTCGTAGGCGCTGTCCATTAATTGGTTCGCCGGGACCACTCTGTTGATCAGTCCCATGGCAAGGGCTCGTTCCGCATCCACCATGTCGGCCGTCAGCAGCAGCTCCATCGCCAATGGGTAGGGCATCTGCCGCGGTAGCCGCACGGTGCTTCCGCCGCCGGCGAAGAGACCGCGCTTGGGCTCCATCACCGCGAAGCGCGCATCCGGGACGGCGATTCGCACGTCGGTGGACGTCAGCATCTCGAAGCCGCCCGCGACGCAGGTCCCGTTGACGGCGGCGACGATCGGCTTGTACACCGGGAACCGGTGCAGGACGGCGTGGATGGCGTCGTCCTTGTTCCACCCCGCGGGCCTGGGCAGGTCACCGGTGAGCTCCGGGATGAATTTCTTCAGGTCGGCTCCGGTGCAGAAGTCACCTTCGACGCCGGTGATCACCGCGACCCAGGCCCGCTCGTCGTCGCGGAAGGCGGCCCAGGCGTGGGCCAAGTCGCGAAAATGGGCCATGTCCAGCGAATTTCGCGTTTCGGGACGATTGATCGTGATGGTGGCGATGTGCTCGTCCAGCCGGTAATCGATGCTCATGCGGCGACTCCGTCGACCAGGCGCAGCACGTCGCGCGCGCAACCCCACGACAGCGTGACGCCGTTGCCGCCGTGGCCGTAATTGTGGACGCACCGCCCCCGCCCGAGCGGCTCGGCTTCCACGCGGACCGACGGACGGTCGGGGCGCAGTCCGGTGATGACCTCGATCACCTCGGCGTCGTTGAGTCGCGGCTCGACCCGGCGGCAACGCTGCAGAATCCGTTCGGTCACGTCGGGGTCGGCCGTGGTGTCCCAGCGGCCGGGGATGCTGATGCCGCCACAGACCACCCGCTGCGGATGGGGGAAGTAACAGGTCCATTCCGGTCCGCTATTGAGTTCCAGAAACAGTTGCCGCAGACCGGGATTGGCGAGCACCACGTGTTGGCCGAACAGCGGCCGCACGGCGTTGTCACCGGTCAGCTCACCCGCGGCGAGGCCGGCACAGTTGACCACGATCTCGGCGGCGTCGGCGGCCTCGGTCAGCGATCGCACGGGATGCTCCTCGACTTCGCAGCCGGCCGCCGCGAGCCGCCGGGTGAGGTAGTCGAGATAGCGCGGCATGTCGATCATCGGCACGGTTGCGCGAAATCCGTTATCGAAGCCCTCGGGAAGGCCGGCCGGATCAGCCGGCCGCAAATCGGGGATCAGCGTTGCCGCAGAGGACATCGCGTCACTCAGCTCACCGACGGCCAGCGCCGGTGCCAGCTGCACACCGGAGTCGGGATCCCCGGCGAGATCGGTGAACACTCGCAAAGAATGCTCGGTCCAGCCCAGCGTCCCGGCCGCGCGCTCGGCCGGTCGTGGGGGAGCCCAGACGGCACCCGCCACCGCCGAGGTGGTCCGCTTCAGCGTCGTGGCCGCCCATACCCGTACCGGCCTGCCGGCCTCGGCCAGGCAGATCGCCGACGTCAATCCGCTGACGCCGGCACCGACGACGACGATCCGTTGCGTATGTGCCACGGCGCCACCGTAGCGAAAACAGGCCCGCCGCGGAGTCGTCGATTACTACCGAGGGCGGTCAAGAATGTGCGGCTTGCGGCGCCGCCGAGGTCGCCGGAGCGACCGGTGCCTGCGGAGCCCGAGACGCCGCCGGGGCCTGCGGAGCAGGAGACGCGGCCGGAGACTGCGGAGCGGGAGACACGGCCGGCGCCTGCGGAGCAGGAGACACGGCCGGCGCCTGCGGAGCCGGAGATGCCGCCGGCGCCCGCTGTGCACCCCCGCCCAGCAGGCTGTTGAGGATGCCGAGCGTGCCCTGCACACCCGCGGGCGGCGCGGTGGCCGGCAACGCAGCGCCCGGCGTCAGCTGCCACGGCTGGCAGCCGGAAGTCTTGAACGCCTTGTCGCCCGGATCGATCTGGACCACCTGCGGCTTCTTGGACATGGCGTTGTCGATGATGCCGCCGTCCGGATTGGTCCGCTTCCAGTAGCAGGTGCCGTCACCGGCGGGGCCGCCGGAGCTGTAGATGCCCGGCGCGATGTCGCTACCCACCGCGTAGATGCCGTCCTTGTCGATGGATGTTTTCGGCCCTGCCGGCGGGGCAGGGGCCCCGGGGGGCGGCGACGCGGCCGGCGCGGGCGCCGCGGGCGACCCCGGGTCCGGTCCCTGCGTCTCGTCCGGATCGGCGCTGGCAACCACCGTGGAGGCGGCCCAGCCCGCAACCATCAGGCTCGCAGCAACGAACCTTGCCGCAGTAGGTACTCCACCCATAGAGATCGAGGGTACCGGGGTCAGGCACCTAATTCACCGTTGCGGCATCGCCGAGCCGCAAAGAACGCCTAGGCGAGCCGCCGCACCCGGCCTGCGTGGCTGAGCGCGTGCTCGTAGGTCTCGAGATTGTCGTGGGAAATCTTCGCGTGGACGCGGCGCTCCAGGAAGAAGCGCAGCACCGGATTGTAGGCGTGATATGTCTCGTGAAACGTCAGCACGGTGGTGCCGTCGGGCTGCTCTTCGAGCTGGTGATAGCCCTCGGCGCGCGACCACAGCGGGGCGCCGACCGCGGTGTACCGCGACAGCTTGTTCAGCTCGGCCTCGGTCACCGTCTCCCACGAGCGCGCCCTGCCGCCGGTCAGCAGATACTTCGGCACGGGGAACCTGCAGGTGCGGACCAGACCCTCACCGGCCTCGTTGCCCTCGTTGAGAATCGTCATGCTGCCGGTCGGCCACTTGAGAACCCGGGGTCGGGGCGCGTTCGGCGGCACCGGTGGATGCAGCACTCGCCAGACCTTATTCGGCGGTGCATCGACGTGGAACCGCACGGTGTAGGACTGCATCAGCCTTCTCCATCAGCAGATGTCCAACTGTTCCAGAACGTGATGGTCTCCGCGGGCGGCCGCTTGGCGGGCCGGAAGTCGGTGCCGATCGTGTAGGCGACGGGGAACAGCGCGGCCTGGGTGACGGTGGGCGGAATGCCGAGCAGGTCGGCGACCTCTTGCTCTTTGAACAGATGCATCGTCGTCCATACCGATCCCAGGCCGCGAGAGCGCAGCGCCAGCAGAAAGCTCCAGCCGGCCGGGATGATCGACGCCCAGGCCGCCGCGGCGATGCCGGGTTCCGCGGTGTCGATGCGCTGGTTAAGACAGGGAATGACGTGCACCGGCACATCGGCCAGCGTCTCGGTCAGGCTCATCGCGCTCTGGTACACCCGCTGCGTCTGCGCGTCGGCCGCGTTGTCGGCCGCATACGCCAGGTATTGCGCGCCGATGCTGCGGTAGATCTCGGCGATGGCGGCCCGCTTGTCCGCATCGGTGATCACCAGCCACCGCCAGTCCTGCGTGTTGCTTGCCGTGGGCGCTTGCATCGCCAACTGGATGCACTCGAGGATCACCTCGCGACCCACCGGGCGGGTCAGGTCGAGGCGTTTGCGAACCGACCGCGTCGTGCTCAGAAGTTCGTCGACGGTGGCGATGTCCATTGGTTCCTTCCGGATGGGTGATCAGAGGTCGATGGCGCACGACTGGTCGACGCCCAGAACGCTCAACGAGCGCCCCAGGCCAAGGAACACCGCGACGCACAGCGTGAGATCGAGGATCTCCTCGTCGGAGAACTTCGAACGAAGTCGTTGAAAGAATTCGTCATTCAGGGAGGCGTGGTCGGTCGCGAAGCGTTCGGCGTACTCGATGCAAAGGCGTTGACGCGGTGTGTATCCCGGGTACATGGCATACGCGGCGACGTTGTCGTAGAGGTTGGGCGCGACCCCGGCATCCAGCACCGATTGGGCGCGGAAGTCCGAGCACGCAACGCAATCGTTGATCTGCGCGATACGCATCCTGGCCAGCTCGCGCTCGTCGGCCGGCAGGATGCTCTGCTGGTACGCGCCGCGGATCATGCGTTCCACCATGTCACCGAGTTGCGGCCGCAGCGTCCAGATCATGGCGGCTTCGCCGCCGGGGCCATCCGGCACATCGAGACGGGCCATCAGCGAACTCCTGCCCGGGGAAGAGAACTAATGAGCCGAGCAAACCAGATCCTGGTCGCCGAGGCCAGGCATAGACCCCGCAAACGGTTGGAGTAGCCGCTTACTCGAAAGCCATGCCTTCTGCGGTGGGAGGCTGCCACTATGCCAGTTATGAGTGGATTTCGGGTGGGACTGGGCAACCAGATCATCAATTCGCGGTATTCGGCGACGGCATTGGCGCGCAGTGATTACTTGACCGCAGCGACGGCCGGCATTGACGCCTACTGGGTGGGCGATCATCTCAATTCGCTTTTTCCCCGGTCGCTTTACACGCCGGAGTACGTCGGGGTGGCGAAAGTGGCACCAAAAATCGACGCGTGCCTAGAGCCTTGGACGCTGCTCGGACATCTCGCCGCTCGCAGCCGGTTCGGTCGCGTCCGGCTCGGTGTCGGCGTCACCGACGCCAGCCGCCGCAACCCCGCGGTCACCGCACAGGCGGCCGCTACTCTGCATTTGATTAGCCGGGGCCGCGCCGTCCTGGGCATCGGCGTAGGGGAGCGTGAAGGCAACGAACCCTATGGTGTCGATTGGACCAAGCCGGTCGCGCGATTCGAAGAGGCACTCGCCACCATCCGTGCTTTGTGGAACTCCGGAGGCAAACTCGTCTCGCGGGATTCGGCCTACTTTCCATTGCGCAATGCGGCGTTCGATCTTCCGCCCTACCGCGGCAAGTGGCCTGAGATTTGGGTCGCCGCCCACGGGCCGCGCATGCTACGAGCCACCGGTCGCTACGCCGATGCTTGGTTTCCGGCGGCTGTGATGCGGCCCAAAGACTATGCACAGGGCCTGCAAGCAGTGCGCACGGCGGCGTCCGATGCTGGGCGCGACCCCATGTCGATCACCCCGGCGGTTTGGCTGTTTGTCGTCACTGGCGGCAGCCGGGATGAGGTCGACGAAACGCTGAATTCGAACGCCTCGAAGGCTTTCGCACTGAACATTCCGGCCGAACGGTGGGCTGACCATGGCGTGGAGCATCCACTGGGTGCTGATTTCTCCGGCGCACAAGACTTCCTTCCGCAATTGCTGGACGAGCAGACCGTGCTTTCTTACGCACGACGAGTTCCGCCGTCGTTGTTGAAGGAAACGCTTCTGACTGGGACGCCGGACGATGTGATCGACCAGGCGGCGGAGTGGCGTGACCACGGGTTGCGTTACTTAGTGGCCGCCAACGTGAGCATTATGCAGCGCAGCCTGCGAAAGAGCCTGGCTACGACAGCGCCCTTCCTGAAGATCTTGCGAGGGTTGAAGAAGTTGTGAGGCACCAGGTTGGCCCTCGCACTAATTGAGCGATCAATCGGCAAAGCCGGCTGTTGCGCGCCGCGGAGTGGTCGCCCTTTTCTAGCTCAGCGGCCCACGCTGTTCAGGATGCGGGCCGCTTCGCCGACCATGTCGGCGACGATGTCCGCGGCGGGACGGATTTCACGTATGCGTCCCACCCCCTCGCCGACCAGTATCGCGGCGGTGTCGAAATCCTCTGCGGCGACGGCCTCTTCGTAGGTTGCGATGGCTTCGGGCAGCCGCGCCGACAGCTCGGTCTCGTTGCCGTGCCAGGTGTCCAGGAAGGCGTTGCCCAGCGCCCGCGCGTTGTACTCCGCGGGCCAATCGAGGCGGCGCACAAGGTCGTAGACGCGGGTACGCACGGTGTCGTCTCCACCTGCCGCGATTGCGCGATCCTGGGCCCGCGGTGACACCAGCGCTTCCGGCGTCGCCCAGAGCCGGGTGCCCACGACCGCACCGTCGGCACCCAGCGACAGCGCAGCCGCCAACCCGCGACCGTCGCCGATGCCGCCGGCCGCCACCACCAACGTGTCTCGTGATCGCTCGGCCACGAAATCGACGACCTCGGGCACCAAGGTGAAAGTCGACCGCACGCTCATTCCATGCCCGCCGGCCTCGCCGCCCTGAGCGACGATGACCTCTGCCCCCACATCCAGGGCGCGGCGCGCCTGAACGAGGTTCTGCACCTGCGCGATGAGCGGAACGCCGGCAGCGTGGATGCGATCGGCGAACGGCTGCAGCTCGCCGAAAGACAGCATCACGGCCGCCGGCCGCTGAGCCAGAGCGACGTCGAGCACTGCGGGATTTTGGGCGAGACTCCAGGTGATGAAGCCGTATCCGACCCGGGCGCCTTCGGCCTTGTCGATCTGGGATCGGAGCCATTCGGCGTCGGGATAGCCCCCGCCGATGAGGCCCAGGCCGCCCGCCTGCGTCACCGCCGCCGCGAGCCGGCCCCCGGAGATCAAGGCCATCGGCGCGAGCAGAATCGGCTGCTCGATTCCGAACAGCTCGGTGAGGCGCGTCGTCATGCTCCCGCTCACTTGAGCTCACCGGTGAGGAACTGCGCCCGACCGTGGCCGAAAGACCAGTCCTCGTCGTCGTTTTCGGTCACGGAAACGATCAGGTCGGCACCGTCTAGCCGGCACCGGTCGGCGAGGCGGGATGCCAGCAGCTCATAGAACTTCTGCTTGAGTTCTCGCGGACGTCGCCGGCTGACCATGTGCACCACCACCTGGCGAGGTGAGCGCTCGATCCCGAGACCGGTGTCCAATGTGACGATCTCGTGGGCCGGGTGGGTCCGCACCACCTGGTAGCGATCCCGCTCCGGGACGCCGAACGCTTCGACAACCGTCTCGTGGATCGCGTCCAGCAGATCGCGAACCTCGACGGGCGTACGACCCTCGATGAGGTCGATATACAACAACGGCATTTTTCCTCCTGCGTACAGCGCGGGTTGCGCCTTCGTTGCAACCGACGTTAGGTCCGCGGGAATCCCGCGAGAAATGCCTTCTATAGGGCATCTATGCTCAGCAGACATGGACGTGGTGCAGGCCGGCCGAGTCGAGTTGCGCCACCTCCGCGCATTCGAAGCGGTGGCGCGCCTCGCATCGTTCACGCAGGCCGCCCGAGAGCTCAGCATCACTCAGCCCGCGCTGAGTCGCACCATTGCGCAGCTCGAGGACGCGCTCGAAGCCACGCTGCTGGACCGGAGCTCGCGGCACGTGGCGACCACCCAGGCCGGCCGAGTCTTTCTCGATTACGTCGAACGGGTACTCGCCGAGCTGGGACGTGGTGTCGACGCCGTCCGGCAGCAGGCGAGCCTCCGCCTCGGGTTCAGCTGGCTGTTGCCCGACCCTTGGGCGCAAGACACCGTCGCGCGATTCGAACGGGCCGCCCGGACCACGGTCAACCTGATTCGCACCGACGACGCGCTCGGTGCGGTCCAGCAGGGGAGGGTCGACGTCGCCCTGGTGCGCGGGCACGTGACGTCGACCGCCGTTCGAATCGTGCACCTTTTCGATGAGCCACGAGTGGCCGTGTGTTCGGTGCATTCACCCTTGGCGGAGCGGACGGAACTGGACTGGGCTGAGGTGCCACGCTGGCCGCTTGTGGTCAACACCGCCAGTGGCACCACCGGACCCTGGTCATGGCCCGCGGGCGCCGGCCCCGAAACCGTGGTCGAGACAACCAATTTCGATGAATGGATCGAATCCGTCGCAGCCGACCGGGGCGTTGGGGTCATTCCCGACGTCGCCATCAGGCGCAACATCCACCCGGGCGTGCGGTTTATCGCGCTGCGGGGGGCTCCCGACATTCCCGTCGTCCTGGCATTTTTGAAGCGGGCCAACAGCCCCGTACTTCGCCGCTTCATCGAGGCGGCCGTCGACACCGCCATGTGACGGATTCGCGTGGGGTCGCGCACGCCGTCAGGCGAGCGGCGCCAGCCCGGAGCGCACCAGGCCCAGGCTCGCGGTCACGTCCGCGCCGAGGTCGCCGGAGCAACCGCTGCGGCCCCAATTCTCCAGCGCGGCAACGAGGGCCGCGGCGATCACAGAACCCGCGACCTCGGCGGCCAGATCGACGTTCGGCAGGCCCGGATTCCGCCCCCTGACGAAATCGGTCAGCACCCGAGCAAACGAGGCCTGCACGACCCGTAGATGACCGGCGATCCGCTCGGCGCTGATCAGCTCCGCGCGGGCGGTCGCGGCTTGGCGCACCACTTCGAGGTCGTGCGGGAACGCGGCAACGCTGGCCAGCACCGCATCGAACAGCGATTCCGAGGGCGGCCGCTGGGCAAGCGCTTCGGCCAGCCACTCCAACTGGGTCTCGTAGTCCTGAAAAAGCACGGCTTCCTTGGTCGGAAAATGCCGGAAGAAGGTGCGTTCGGTGACACCGGCCTCGCGGGCCAGTTCGGTAACGGTGACGTTCCCAAACCCCTTGTGGGCGAAGCTTTTCAACGCCGCCTGGCGAAGTGCCTCATGCGTCGATCGTCGTCGTTGTTCATGACGGTTGCCCGGTGGGGTCATTTCAGCGGTGATCGTATCCCAGGCGGGCGGGTCACGACTGACATCTTCCAATTATGTCAGTACTGACATATTCTTGGCGCGCGGGTTCCCGATCGAGACGAGGGTCAAGGTCATGAGCAATACCGATTACGACGCGATCGTGGTGGGCGCCGGGCACAACGGGCTGACCGCCGCGGCGATCCTGCAACGCGCTGGCCTGCGCACCGTGTGCCTGGAAGCCAACACCTACGCGGGCGGCATGGCCGCGACGGTCGAACTGATCGACGGCTTCCGGTACGAGATCGCCGGTTCGGTGCAGTTTCCGATCGCGAGCCAACTCACCAAGGACCTCGGGCTGGACACGCTGCCGGCGGTCGAGCCCGACGTGATGTCAACCAACATCGGTGAGCACGGCGAAGAGCCGATGATCTTCTACCGCGACCCCATGCGGCTGATGACACATCTGAGCGAAAAGCACGGGCTGGAGGCGGTCGCCGGCATGGCCGAGCTGATCGGCTGGAGCGCGGGACCGGCGAAAGCGCTGGGCCGCTTTGACGTCCGCCGGCCGCCCAAGACTCTCGACGAGATGTATGCCTGCGCGGCCAACGACGACGAACGCCGGGCGATTCACGAAATGCTGTTCGGCTCGGCCATGGACGTGATCGACCGCTACCTTCCCGACAAAGTCAAGCACGCGGTCATGCGGGGGATGCTGGCATTCCTGGCCGTCAACTCGACCTACCGCGGCCCGTACACCTCGGGCAGCGCAACGTGTTTAGCGTTTGCCCTGGCGGTGCCTGACGACAGCACCGCGATGATGACCAAGCTGAAGGGCGGCATCGGCGCGCTCACCGAGCACCTGCGCGAGCTCTTCATCGCCCACGGCGGCGAGATCCGATTCCGCACCAAGGCCGAGGAGATCCTCGTCGGCCAAGGCAAGGTGACCGGCGTGCGGCTGCGAGACGGGTCGACGATCTCGGCGCCCATCGTGATGTCCAACCTGTCGCCCGATGTCACGCTCACCGAATTGATCGCACCCGAACACGTCGCGGCGCAGGTGGTCTCGCGCGTCTCCGGCCGTGACCACCGGGCGTCGTTCGTCCAGATTCACTTCGCCCTCGACGGGCTGCCCGAATTCGCCCCGCCGTACGAATTCCTGAACGCCGAGGGCATGCAACAGTCGGTGGGAATCTTCGGATCACCCGAATCCCAACAGCTGCACTGGGAGAACTGCCGGCGGGGCGTCGTTCCGGACAATCCGTCGATGGGAATGCAGATCCCATCGGTGCACGATCCCGCCATGGCGCCGCCCGGCAAGCACGCGGCGAGCGCGTTTGCCTACGCCTTCCCGGTCGAGGTCAGCCGAGAGCAGCACGGTCATCTCAAAAATGAGATGGCACAACGGGTTATCGACAAGATCACGCGACTGGCGCCGAACTTCAGGGACATCGTGATACGCCATATCACGTTCGCGCCTTACCACATGAACACCATGTTCGGCGCGCCGTCCGGCGACTTCTGTCACGGCCTGCTGCACCCAGACCTGATGGGCCCCAACCGGCCCGGGCCGAAAGGCTTCCTCGATATGCCCATCGGTATCGACGGCCTGTATCTCGCCGGCGCCGGATGCCATGGCGGACCGGGAATCACCTTCACGCCGGGCTACAACGCCGCCTATCAGGCGCTCGACGACATGGCCTGAATCAGGGTTTGCAGACGGGTTCGAGGGGAAGCACGGGGCCACCGGATTGCAGGGACAGCAGGTACAGGTATGTCGCGAGCGAATGTTCGCATGACACCGTGTAGTTGACCAATGTCTTGGGGGGCCACGGGGTCAGGCGGACCGGGATGAGCTCGACCGGATTGAGCACGTGCTCGTAGTCGAGGGGCGGGGGTAGCGCCGGAACGATGTCCAGGCGGTTTGCGACGCGCCACGAGTTTTTGACCACCTGGTCGAAGGTGGCGGCAAACAACGAATCGCCGGTGCGTGGACTGCCGTAGGTGTAGACGGCCGGGGTGGCAATCGTTGTGTTGGCGGCCACGTCAAGGGCGAGCAGTGTCGCGAGGGCACCTCCCAGGCTGTGACCGCAGATCGTCACGGAGCCTACGGGTTGCGGAAGTTTCGCAAGTGCGTTGACCACCGTCGGCGAACCCGGCGTGGCTCCCGTCCGCAGGGACTCGTACATGGCGGTGAAGCCGTCTTCCGTGTTACCGGCGCCGGCCAGGAATGGGCACGGCACTTGAAAAAAGTCGGCGTCGTGAATCCACTCGAGCCATCCTTCGGTGCCGCGGATCGCGATCGCGACGTCACCCGTGTTGTTCTCCTGGCAGATCAACCCGATGGATACTTCGTCGTCGGCTCGGGTCGGATCCATGTCGGTCGCCAGATCGTTGGCGTAGATCGTGGTGACCACGGTGTAGTCGACGCCGCCGGCGCTCAGCGCCTGGCCCGACTTATTGGTCAGATCGCCGGGCGGAGTCGCGTATGTCGCGTTGACGAGCTGGGCGAATTGTATTGCCTGCGTTACATTTACCGTCGATTGCATTGGCATGGCGGCCCCGTTCCGGCTCAGCCACCGAACATTCCGGTGAGCTGCGCTTGCGCGGTCGCGGCGCCCCCGATCGTCTGCGCCGCCTGAACACCGGCCAGGCCACCGGGCAGCTGATAGTCGTTGGGCAGCTGGTAGAGGGTGAACCGGTAATGGTGCGTGCCGCTACCCGCCGGGGGACAGGGACCCTTGTACCCGGACTGGCCGGCCGTGTTCGGCAGCGCGGTCGCCCCGGCCGGAGTCTGGCCATCGGCAGTGCTGCCTGAGCCCGGGGCGATGCCGATGACGACCCAGTGCACATACAAGCCGTTGACGGCATCGGGGTCGTCGACGACGAGGGCGCCACCCAAGGGCGCCGACCACGCCAACGGCGGTGCGATGTCGGCGCCTTTGCACGTGTACTGCACCGGAATCGGCGCACCGTCGGCGAAAGCCGGGCTGCTGATCGTCAACGGCCCATCCGCGGGCGCGTTCGGCGCCGTCCGCCCGAGGGTCGTGACCTTCGGCGCCGACGACGTCGTCGGAGGGCTATTACCCTGGTCGCCGCACCCGACCAGCGCCTCTAGCAGCGCCAGCGTGCCGGCGAGCGCCGCGCTCCGGTGAAATGTGCCCGCCCATCGCGATCCCATGGGAAATAGTCTGACTCGCCCGCACGCAGTCCGGAAGGCCGGATTTCACCGCGATGGGGTGCCGCTACTTGCCGCGCTTCTCGACTTCCAGCACCCGTTTGCGCAATCCCACGGTGGCGGTGTCCATCAGGCTCTTGGCGCCCTTCTTTACCAGGAATCCGGGTACCGGAGCCACCAGATCGACGGTCAGCTCGAAGCGGACCTTCGTGGAGTCCCCGTCGGGCGTCAACGTGTACCGACCCTCCTGGGCGCGTTGCTGTTTGGAGCTGACCAGGGTCCAGCCGACGCCGTCGTCGTAGACGGTGTATGCCAGCTCCTGTTCGTCGCTGACGCCGACGAGTTTGACGACCTGTCTGGATCGGGTCGGGTGGTTCTGGTCGTCGCGCTCGAGCACTTCGACCTCCTTATGCGCCGACGACCACTCGGTCAACGATTCGATGTCGAACAGCACATCCATGATTTCGTCGGGCGTCGCCTCGATGACGACTTCGCGGGAATCGGTGATAGCCATCTCGGGAAGATAGCCGGTGCGCTGCGGCCCGAAACCCGCCGCACAGCGCGTCAGGGAAGCTCGAACCGCTCGCTGAGTTCCCCCGCCGACAGCGGCTGCTCGAGCCGCACCGGGTTGGCCAGGGCGAGGAAAACGCGATCGACGCGACCCACGTCCCGCAACATACGTCGGATATTTTCGACACGTCAACTATTTCCGACATGCTCTCGCGGAGGAACCCGCCCTGGCCGGAGCGCCGGCCGGCTACCTTCCTGGTGTGCATCTCGCCTGGGAACGGCTGACCGGCAGCGTCCACCGCTGCCGGCTCCCGTTCTGCGACGTGACCATCGGGCTGGTGCGCGGCCGCACCGGCGCGTTACTCGTCGACACCGGGACCACGCTGCGCGAGGCCGCCGCGATCGACGCCGACGTCCGGCTGCTCGCCCGGCGCCCGGTGAGCCATATCGTGTTGACGCACAAGCACTTCGACCACGTGCTGGGTTCGTCACTGTTCGCCGGGGCGCAAGTGCACTGCGCGCCCGAGGTGGCCGAACACCTGTCCCTGGGCACCGATCAACTCCGCGAGGACGCGTTGCGTCATGGCGCCGACCCCGCCGAGGTGAACCGTGCAATCGCCGCCCTACGGCCCCCGCGCGGCGGCGCCGACAACGCCGTCGTCGACCTGGGGGACCGGGCGGTGACGATCGCCTACCTCGGGCGTGGCCATACAGCGTCCGACCTGGTGGTGGTCGCCCCCGGAACGGACGAGGGCGAGCGGGTCGTGGTGTTCACCGGAGACTTGGTGGAGGAGTCCGCCGATCCCGCGATCGACGGCGACTCCGATGTCGCGGCCTGGCCCGCGACCTTGGACCGGCTGCTGGCGGTCGGCGGCCCCGATGCGATCTACGTCCCCGGCCATGGCAGCGTCGTCGACGCGGAGTTCGTCCGTCGCCAGCGGGACTGGCTGGCCCGCCGCGCGGCAGGCCAGTGATCGAGAACGTATCGAAAAGTATTGTCTCCCAAGGCGTTGAGGTCACACGGGGGCGCCGCGGACCGACGGCCGAGAATCTCGAGCAGCCAATGCTCCGTCCCGATCGCCGTCCGCCGCCGAAAAACACCCCGCAAGTGCCGGGTGCGCCAACAGTTTTGGCTCGGGTCCTTTGACCCGTGATTGAACTGTTGTTCCCGGGGATAGACTCACGTTCAGTGGAATCGCGTGCGAAGAGGAGCGTAGACATGGCGATCATTGACAGAGACACGCAAGTCCGGCCGTCGTTCGACGACGAGGTCGCCGCCACGCAGCAATACTTCGACGACCCGCGCTTTTCTCGCATCACGCGACTCTTCACGGCCCGCCAGGTAGCCGAGCAGCGCGGCACCATCCCCACGGACTACACGGTCGCCCGCAACGCAGCGATCGCGTTCTACGAGCGGCTGCGCGAACTGTTCGCCGAGAAGAAGAGCATCACCACGTTCGGCCCGTACTCGCCCGGCCAGGCCGTCGCGATGAAGCGGATGGGCATCGAGGGGATCTACCTGGGTGGTTGGGCGACGTCGGCCAAAGGTTCCACCACCGAAGATCCCGGACCCGACCTCGCCAGCTACCCGCTGAGTCAGGTGCCCGACGACGCCGCGGTGTTGGTGCGCGCGCTGCTGACCGCCGACCGCAACCAGCAGTACCAGCGCGTGAGCATGAGCGAGAAGCAGCAGGCGAGCGCTACGCAGTACGACTACCGGCCGTTCATCATCGCCGACGCGGACACCGGCCACGGTGGCGACCCGCACGTGCGCAACCTGATCCGCCGGTTCGTCGAGGTCGGCGTGCCCGGGTACCACATCGAGGATCAGCGCCCCGGCACCAAGAAGTGTGGCCACCAGGGCGGCAAGGTGCTGGTGCCGTCGGACGAGCAGATCAAACGCCTCAACGCCGCGCGCTTCCAACTCGACATCATGAAGGTGCCGGGCATCATCGTCGCCCGTACCGATGCCGAAGCGGCCAACCTGCTCGACAGCCGCGCGGACGAGCGGGACCAGCCGTTCCTGCTCGGCGCCACCAACCTCAACATCCCCTCGTACAAGTCGTGCTTCTTGGCGATGGTGCGCCGCTTCTACGAGCTGGGCGCCAAAGACATCAACGGTCACCTTCTCTACGCGCTCCCCGAAGGGGAGTACGCCGAGGCCGGGGCCTGGCTGGAGCGACAAGGCATCCAAAACGCCGTCTCCGACGCGGTCAACACCTGGCGTGAGGACGGCCAGCAGTCGATCGGCGACCTGTTCGACCAGGTCGAGTCGCGGTTCGTGGCGGCCTGGGAGGACGATGCCGGGTTGATGACCTATGGCGAGGCCGTGGCCGAGGTGCTCGAGTTCGATGCCAGCGAGGGCGAGCCGGCCGACATGAGCGTCGACGAGTGGCGCGCCTTCGCGGCACGCGCGTCCCTGTACTCCGCCAAGAAAAAGGCGAAGGAATTGGGCGTAGACCCGGGTTGGGACTGCGAGCTGTCGAAGACCCCCGAGGGCTACTACCAGATCCGCGGCGGCATCCCGTACGCGATCGCGAAATCGCTGGCGGCCGCGCCGTTCGCCGACATCCTCTGGATGGAGACCAAGACCGCCGACCTGGCCGACGCGAAGCAGTTCGCCGACGCCATCCACGCCGAGTTCCCCGACCAGATGCTGGCCTACAACCTGTCGCCCTCGTTCAACTGGGACACCACCGGCATGACGGACGAGCAGATGAAACAGTTCCCCGAGGAACTGGGCAAGATGGGCTTCGTCTTCAACTTCATCACCTACGGCGGACACCAGATCGATGGCGTCGCGGCCGAGGAGTTCGCCACCTCGCTGCAACAGGACGGCATGCTGGCGCTGGCCCGCCTGCAGCGCAAAATGCGCCTGGTCGAATCGCCGTATCGCACACCGCAAACCCTGGTCGGCGGCCCGCGCAGCGACGCGGCGCTGACGGCCTCCTCGGGCCGCACCGCCACCACCAAGGCGATGGGCGAGGGCTCGACGCAGCACCAGCACCTGGTGCAGACCGAGGTGCCGAAGAAGCTGCTCGAGGAGTGGCTGGCGATGTGGAGCGAGAACTACAGCCTCGACGAGAAACTTCGCGTGCAACTGCGACCCCGCCGGGCCGGTTCGGACGTGCTCGAACTCGGCATCTACGGCAACGACGACGAGCAGCTGGCGAACGTCGTCGTCGACCCGATCAAGGACCGGCACGGCCGCAGCATCCTGCAGGTGCGCGACCAGAACACCTTCGCCGAGAAGCTACGGCAGAAGCGGCTGATGACGCTGATCCACCTCTGGTTGGTGCACCGCTTCAAGGCCGACGCGGTTATCTACGTGACGCCGACCGAGGACAACCAGTATCAGACCGAGAAGATGAAATCACACGGCATCTTCAGCGAGGTCTATCAAGAGGTCGGCGAGATCATCGTCGCCGAAGTGAACCGGCCCCGCATCGCCGAACTGCTGCAGCCCGACCGGGTTGCGCTGCGCAAGCTGATCACCAAAGAAGATTAGCCAGCGGCTCGGACGCGACCACCCCGTCGACCGACGCAACGGCCGCTGATCGTCATCGTAGACTCGGCGCCCCCGCGCGTCGGGACGTCGCAACGCCCTTAAGTACAGACGCGCCCGTCACGCGTGGGCCCGCCCCGTTGCGGTTGATCGACGCATGCGTTGCCAAAAATTTACCTAGCGCACAGTTGCCTAAGTGTAGGATTTAGCTTGTAACAAAAGTGCGTACAGATTTAACAATTGCTCCGTAGTGAGAGGAGCGCCTGATGAGCACCACAATCAAGAATGCGACAGCCGTATTCGGCGGGGCGGTAGCGGTCGTTTTCACTCTTGGATTCGCCCCCGGCGGCGTTAGCCCAACTAGCGGCACATCGACGCCGGCGACGCACTCGTCATCCGGCGCAACCTCGATGCAGACCCGCACACCCGCGCCCGGCGTGCACATCGCCACGCTGACCGGCTGCATTCCGGGAGCGAATTGCTAGCCGACCGTCGTTCACAATGGCCCATCGCGTCCCCGCGATGGGCCATCCTTGTCCGACGCAATCTCGGCGCCGGAATCTGTTTGCGCAATCTCGCCGCGGGGTAAGAAAAAGTGGGCGGCGCGAAGTGGCGCACGTGGAGATCGGGGGATCTGATGAGGTCTGGACCGAGGACGACGGTCGCACTGTTCGGCGGTGCGGCGATGCTCGTGCTATCGGTTGCCTGCGGCGGTGGGCATAAGGGTGGCCCGAGCAGCACCACCACCACTCCGACGACCACACCGTCGTCCAGCGTCGCGCCCACGACTGCGCCCGGAGGCGGCGGCGGTGAGCCCGGCGGCCCCAACGGCGGTGGCGGACCCAACGGCGGCGGCGGCAGTGTGCCTGGCGGCCCGACCGGAGGCGGCGGCCCCGGCGGGGGCGGTGGCGGCATCCCCGGCGGCCCGACCGGCGGCGGTGGCCCCGGCGGCGGTGGCGGCAGCATCCCCGGCGTCGGCGGTGGTGGCGGTGGACCGGGCGGTGGCGGCGGATGCATCGGCAACGTGTGCGGCGGTTACTGATCGCCGAATCGCGTTACCCGAACGCCGAAAACGCAACCACGACGACTTGTTCCCTAGCCGGTGGGGCCGGGAGTACCTGGCCCCATCGGCTGAACCCCTTTTGGGCCTAGGGCCAAACCTGTTTTCCGAGTTATGGTTCTCCCGCAACTCGGATGCAAGGGGACTTCAATGTCGAAGCTCAGATTCGGATATTTCATCGCCCCGTTCCACCGCGCTGGCACCAACCCGACGCTGGCCTTGCAGCGAGATCTTCAGTTCATCGAACACCTCGACGCCCTCGGCTTCGACGAGGTCTGGTTAGGCGAACACCACTCGGCGGGCAGCGAAATCATTAGTTCCCCAGAGGTATTCATAGCTGCCGCCGCCGAACGGGCGAAGCGCATCCGGTTCGGCACCGGGGTCATTTCGCTGTCGTACCACAATCCGCTCTGGGTCGCAGACCGGCTGATGCTGCTGGATCACCTGACGCAGGGACGCATCATCGGCGGTGTGGGACCCGGCTCGCTGCCCAGCGACTCGTCCATGATCGGGCTCACCCCGACCGACACCCGAGAGCTGCTGGAAACCAACCTCGACATCGTCGTGCGGTTGTTGGCGGGCGAGACGGTCAGCGCCAAAACCGCGACCCACCAGCTCTTCGATGCCAAGCTGCAGCTGGCTCCGTACTCCGACGGCGGGATCCCGCTGTCCGTCGCCGCGGTCGCGTCACCGACCGGTGCGCGGCTCGCCGGCAAGCACGGCATCGGCCTGCTGTCGATCGGGGCGACCCTGACGGTCGAGGGTTTCGATGCCCTGGCCTACCACTGGGGCATCGTCGAGGAGCGCGCCGCGGCCTTCGGAGCGCAGGTCGACCGCAACAACTGGAGCCTGGTCGGGTTGTTCCACCTCGCCGAGACCGATGAGCAGGCGCGGGAAGAGGTCAAATTCGGCATCGAGCCATGGTTCCGCTACTTCCAGAAGGTGGCGGCCTTTCCGCAGATGACGATGCCGGGGGAGCAGCTCGACGAGATGATCGACGTGATCAACGAGAACGGGGCGGGCGTCATCGGCACGCCCGAGCGGGCGCGCGCACAGGTGCAACGGCTGTGGGATCAGTCCGGCGGCTTCGGCTGCATGCTCCAGATGGGCCACGAGTGGGCCAACCCCGCCGCCACCCGACGGTCCGCCGAGTTGTTCGCCGCCGAAGTCGTGCCACATTTCCAGGGGCAGGCGCAGCCGACGCTGGATGCCGCCGCACGTGCCGGTCAGGCTCGGGATGCCCTGGCGCAGTCGCAGTTAGACGCCGTGGCGCACATGACGGAGAAGTACGAAAGCGAAAAAACGTCCTAGCAGCGACGCCTGATGCGTTCCACTTGTGTGTTATAAGTCTCGCGGTTCAGGGAACCCCTAGTCGAAGGTGGGGCCTACTGGGGGCACCGTTAAGACAGGAGTTGCAGCAATGATCGGCTCAATCATCCTCGCCATCGTTGTGGGCGCGCTCATCGGCTTGATCGCGCGTCTCCTCATGCCGGGCAAACAAGACATCGGCATGATCATGACCATTGCGCTCGGGGCCCTCGGTGGCTTGATCGGCTCATGGGTGGCCAGTCAGTTCGGCTACCACAATGCCAATGGCGGAATCGCCTGGGTTCCGTTCCTCATCGGAATCGGTGCTGCCATCGTCCTGATCGCGATCTGGGAAACCGTGCGGGGTCGCCGTACCCGCCGGGCCGGGTTGCTTCGGCGGTAATTGTCTCGGTGACGCGCTTAAAAAGCAGCTCAGCTGGGTAAACGCCAAAAAGCGGGCGACCGTCGCTCTGGAGGGACCGGCCTCATGTTCAGGCAACACGCGATGCGCGTCATCGACAAGGATCTGCAGACGATCGCGGCCACCCGTTTGGCGGCGCTTCGCCGCGCAGCTCGGGCTCGGGAGCTGCAGCTACGTCATCCGGTGCCATCCGCCGACGTTGCGGATGAACATCTGGCGGCGCACTCCGGTTGGGAATTTCTCCTTCAGGTACCGGCCTGAACCGACATCGCCTGACGGCGATAGGCGCGACGGACGTTGCGGGGTGCGCGGTCGGCATCCTCATATCGAGACGACAGCCGGGTCTCAGGGGGCGGCTAAGGATGCGGCGCATACCTGAAGGATGACGACCAACACCCCTCACCCGAGGATCGGCGGCGGATGCCGTCGCCGAGTAACGCGCCTCCTTCTTGCGGGCGCGGCGACCGTAGCCCTCCTGGCCCTGTACGACGCGGGGCAGCCCCAGCCCAACGGAGCCACCGTGTCGTCCGGATCGGTGCGTCTGACGGACCTGGCCCTTTCACCCCAGGCCGGCGGCTTCGCCACCGATGACGACGACGATCAAGCCCAGCTGCAGCAGCAGCTGAATCAGCAGCAGCTGCAACAGTCCATGCAACAGGCCCAAGAACAGAACGACGAGGCCGAGCAGCAGTTCAACCAGGACATGCAGCAGCAACAGACCTACGAGAACCAGTTCAACAACCCGTAAATCGTGAATGCGAGCGTGGCGGCCGCTTTGCGCGGCCGTCATGCGCTGTGCGGAAAGCTATCGGCCGCCGTTGGATTCGCGCTCGGCCGCCTTGACCAGCCGGCTGGCGAAGAACCGGACGGCGCCGCCCATCGCGGCGCGCATCAGCGGGCCCGTCCCGCGAACGCCCTCGGTGAATGAGCCGGTCCAGCGGATGTCGGTTCCGCCCGCCGCATTCGGCGTGAGGACCACCTCGCCGGTGTAGTCCTTCGCCGGGCTGGGGGGACCTACCAACTTGTAGGCGTGGCGACGGTCCTGCTCGTACTCGACCGTTTCCTCCTGCACATAGACGGGCCACATGCCCACCTTGCGGATCGCTCCGATGCCGCCCGGGGCGGGATCGCCCTCGCGGGCCCAACTCGAGTGCACCACGATCGGCTTGGCCCACCGCGACCAATTTGCTCCGTCGGCCACCAGCCGGAAGACAGTCGCGGGGGGCGCGCTGCTGGTGCGGGTGACTTCGAAGGCATAGTTGCGGCCCGACATGACAACTCCTGATGGTTGCAAAACGCACGGCCCTGGACGCCGCTGGCCGTAGGCTACCGCCCGCCCCGGGTATCGGCCGGATCGGGTTGATCGTGGCCGGCCGCCCGCTGATCGAACGCCCGCCGGAATCGGCGAATGCGCCCGCCGCTCTTCATGTTTGCCGATTCACCGCCGAGGGATCGTCGGATCGGCCTGCCTAGACTGCAGTGATGAATCGCGATTCCGGCCGGGACGGCCCAGATGGCCTGCTTCGGATCGAGGACTGCCTGGACGAGGCGGGCGGTGTCGCGCTGCCACCCGGGGTCAACCTGATATCGCTCATCGACCGCAACATCGCGAACGTCGGTGACACCGTGGCGTATCGCTATCTCGACTACAGCCGGTCGGCCGACGGGGATGCCGACGAGGTGACGTGGAGCCGGTTCGGTGTCCGGCTGGAAGCCGTCGGCGCGCGCATTCAGCACGTCGCGAGCCGTGGTGAGCGCGTTGCGGTCCTCGCGCCGCAGGGCATCGACTACATCGCCGGCTTCTACGCGGCGGTCAAGGCCGGGACCATCGCCGTCCCGTTATTCGCGCCGGAACTGCCGGGACACGCGGAACGGCTTGATACCGCACTGCGCGATTCCGAGCCCACCGTCCTACTCACGACGACGCCCGCCCGAGAGGCGGTGGAGAAGTTCCTCGACGGCCACCCGCACCTGCGCCGGCCGCGGGTGATCGCGATCGATGAGATACCAGACTCGGCGGGGGAGTCGTTCGTGCCCACCGAGCTCGGCATGGACGACGTCTCACACCTGCAGTACACGTCGGGCTCGACCCGGCCCCCGGTCGGTATCGAAATCACCCACCGCGCGGTGGGCACCAACCTGGTGCAGATGATTCTGTCGATCGACCTGCTGGACCGAAACACCCACGGCGTCAGCTGGTTACCGCTGTATCACGACATGGGTCTATCGATGATCGGGTTCCCGGCCGTCTACGGCGGCCACTCCACGCTGATGTCGCCGACCGCGTTCGTCCGACGGCCCCAGCGATGGATCCAGGCCCTGTCCGACGGGTCCCGGCAGGGCAACGTCGTCACCGCCGCACCGAACTTCGCTTATGAGTGGGCCGCGCAGCGCGGCATGCCCAGCCGCGGTGACGACATCGACCTGCGCAACGTGGTGATGATCATCGGTTCCGAACCCGTCAGCATCGACGCGATCAAGGCCTTCAACAAGGCGTTTGCGCCGTACGGGTTGCCGAAGACCGCGTTCAAACCGTCCTACGGAATCGCCGAGGCAACGTTGTTCGTCGCGACCATCGCCCCTGCCGCCGAGGCGACGGCGGTGTACTTGGACCGCGAAGGCCTGGGCGCTGGACACGCGGTGCCCGTCGACGCGGATTCGCCCAACGCCGTCGCGCAGGTGTCGTGCGGCCAAGTCGCCCGCAGCGAATGGGCCGTCATCGTCGATACCGCAGGCGGATCCGAGCTGCCGGACGGCGCGGTGGGTGAAATCTGGTTGCAGGGCAACAACCTCGGGCGCGGCTACTGGGGGCTGCCCGACGAAACGCGGCGGGCGTTCGGCGCCGTGCTGCGATCGCGGCTCGCCGACGGCAGCCACGCGCAGGGCGCCGATCTGGACCGCACCTGGTTGCGCACCGGCGACTTGGGCGTGTATCTCGACGGCGAGCTGTACGTGAGCGGCCGGATCGCGGACCTGGTGACGATCGACGGCCGCAACCACTACCCGCAACACATCGAGGCCACCGTCGCCGAAGCATCCGAAATCGTGCGGCGCGGATACGTGACGGCGTTTGCCGTGCCGGACGGCGATGCCCGGGATGCCGCCCGGCTCGTCGTCGTGGCCGAACGTGCCGCGGGCACCAGCCGCCAGGATCCACAACCGGCGATCGAGTCAATCCGCGCAGCGGTCGCGCAGCGGCACGGTCTGACCGTCTCGGACGTGCGCCTCCTACCTGCCGGTGCCATCCCACGCACCACCAGCGGCAAGCTGGCCCGCAGGGCCTGTCGGGCCGAATATCTCGGCGGCACCCTCGGCGTCCGCTGATCGGCGGGTCGAACCCGCAAAAGACCCTGCACGCCCGCCGGGCTGGCTAGTCTCCACTCGGAGGCGCGAGATGGTTCTCAAGATGAGGGTGTCGCCGGATTCGATCGGCGGCGACGTGGAGGCGGGCTACGGCAAAGTGGCCGACGCTTTTCGTGCGACCTTTCGCGACGGCGCCGAAGTCGGTGCGGCCGTCGCCGTCTACCGCGACGGCGCCAAGGTAGTCGACCTGTGGGGCGGGTACCGCAACGGGCTGACCCGGGACCCGTGGCAGGCCGACACGATGGTGAATATGTTCTCCACGACCAAAGGCGTCGCCGCCCTGGTCGTGGCGGCGGCGGTATCGCGCGGGCTCATCTCCTACGACGCCAAGGTGGCCGACTACTGGCTGGAATTCGCGCAAGCGGGCAAGGGCGAGGTCACCGTCCGCCAACTCCTGGCCCATCAGGCCGGGGTCTGCGCGCTGAAACCGAAGCCGACGCTGGCCGACGTGGCCGATCCGCGGCGGCTGTCGCCGATCCTGGCGGCCCAGGCGCCGGCCTGGCGACCGGGCACCCGGCACGGCTATCACGCGATCACGCTCGGCTGGTATGAGTCGGAGCTGATCCGCCGGACCGATCCGGCCGGGCGCACGCTGGGCCGGTTCATGGCCGACGAGATCGCCGCGCCGGCGGGACTGGACCTGCACATCGGCCTGCCGGAGTCGGTCGACCGCACCCGAGTCGCCCATATTCACAACTGGGCCCGCGCGGAAACGATGCTGCATCTGGGCGTCATGCCCCCTGGATTCGTGGGCGCGTCGCTCAACCCGATCGGCCTGACGGCACGGACCATCGCGGTGCCGCGTGGCGTCAACCCGTTCAACGGGGACTACAACCGCGACGACGTCAGGGCGGTCGAGATCCCGTCGGCCAACGGCATCGGTACCGCCAGGTCGGTCGCGCGCATGTACGGCAGCGCCGCCTGCGGCGGCAGCGAGGTTCCGCTGAGCCCGGCAACGCTCGATGCGTTGACCGCGCCGGCGATGCCGCCGAGCCAGGGCGTGCGGGACAAGGTGATGCACATCGATGTGGCATATTCGCTCGGTTTCTGTAAGCCCGTCCCGCACTTCGCGTTCGGGTCGTCGGGAAAGGCTTTCGGCACCCCGGGCTTCGGGGGATCGTTCGGATGCGCCGATCCGGACACCGGCGTCGGATTCGCCTACGTGATGAACAGGCTCGGATTCCACCTCTGGAGCGATCCGCGTGAACTGGCCTTGCGGCAGGCATTGTTCCGCGATGTGCTCGGGGTGCGCCCGCAGAGCTGACCGAAAGCCGCCGCTCGTGGTGGCATCCTGGCCATGTGGGCCTGATAATCCGGTTGGCGGAGCTCTTGATCGTGATCCTGCCGCTGACGGGCGCGATCGTCGCCGCAGTGCGGGCGTTCGGCCGACGACACACCGATGCGCCATCGCGGGACATCGACCGGGCACGACCCACCGACCCACCCGCCACCGACGGCGGGGCTGTGAATCAGGCGGCGCAGTGGCGTTCGGTGCGGCGGGTGCTCGACGAGCACGGCCGCACGGACGCGCGCTGGCTCGAGTACGAACTCGACATCGCCAAGCTGCTGGACTTCCCGCTGATGACCGACATGCGCGACGCAAACACGATCGCATTCCACAAAGCCAAGCTGCGGGCCGACTTCCTGCGCCCCGTCAAGGCCGAGGACCTGCTCGACGACCGCGAAGGTGCCGCGCAATACATGGCCGCCGTCGAGGATTACGTCACGGCGTTCAACGCCGCGGAGGCCGAAGCGATCCGCAGACGCCGTAACGATTTCTCCCGGGCCGATCAGCAGCGAATTGCGCGGGCGCAGAGCTTGTTACGGGTCGCGGCCGACCCCGCGGCCGCCGCGCACGAACGCCAGCGCGCCTACGATCTGGCGCGCAACGAACTCGACGGCCTGCTGGTTCTGCCATCCGCGACACAGGCGAACCTCGAGCGCGGGATCTCCGGCGAGCTGGAACGATAGCCGACTGAGCGCATCGCCTACGGGCAGGTGTATCCGCCGTCGATCACGACGTCCGAACCGGTCATGTAACTGGAAGCCTCGCTGGCCAGATACACGTACAGGCCGGTGAGTTCTTCGGGCCGCCCGATGCGGCCGAGCGGTATCTTCGGCTCCCATTGGCGGTGATACTCCGTCAGCGGTTCGACGAGCTCGGTCAGGATGTAGCCGGGGCTGACGCTGTTGACCCGAATGTTGTGCGGCGCCAACTCGACTGCCATCGCCTTGGTCATGTGGATGACGGCCGCCTTGGAGGCGCAGTAGTGGCCGACCTGTTGCGGCACGTTGATGATGCTGCCCGACATCGAGGCGGTGT
Organism: Mycobacterium sp. NGS58; assembly: GCF_059812385.1. Classification (NCBI taxonomy): domain Bacteria; kingdom Bacillati; phylum Actinomycetota; class Actinomycetes; order Mycobacteriales; family Mycobacteriaceae; genus Mycobacterium; species Mycobacterium sp. NGS58. Next base: position 62,353 of record NZ_JCALCO010000026.1, read on the forward strand.
TGATGATGACACCGCCGCACCCCTGGGCCACCATCGCCCGGCCCGCCGCCTGCGCGGTCAGGAACACACCGGTCACGTTGGTGTCCTGGATGCGCTGGAATTCTTCCGGCGACATCTCCAGCATCGGGACGACCGTGATGATGCCGGCGTTGCAGACCGCGATGTCGATGCCGCCCAGCTCCGCGACGGCCCGATCCACCATGCTGTTCACCTGTTCGGGCCGGGTCACGTCGCATCGGATCGGCACCACCTTGCCGTCGCCGTCCGCCAGCTCGGCCGCGACGCTTTCCAAGGCCTCGATATTCCGGGCCGCGATGGCCACATGGGCGCCGGCTTCTGCGTAGGCCTGGGCCACCTTCCTGCCGATCCCGCTGGACGCCCCGGTGACCAACGCCTTCTTGCCGCGCAGGCTGAACAAGTCCATGACGCTCATCCGAGATCCCCATTCATACGAGCGACCCAAAACCGAAACACGTTCTAGTGTGTGCGCTATGGGCAAATTCAGCAGGGAAGAAATCGATAACGCCGTCGATAACTACACCAACGTCGTCGAAGGGTGCAGCGCCTCGGGCGACTGGCGACCGTTTGCGGACCTGTTCACCGAGGACGTCGTCTATACCGAGCATCACTACGGTGTCTTTCACGGGCGCGAGGCGGTCCGCGACTGGATCGTCGCGGTGATGGCGCCGTTCCCGCACATGCGTTTTCCCAGTGACTGGGTCGCTCATGACGACGACAACGACGCGGTCGTCGTCATGATCAAGAACCTGCTGGACCACCCGACCGACCCGAAAGGTGAGCCGTTTTGGTTCCCGAACTGGACCCGGCTGGTTTACGCGGGCGACGGGCTGTTCTCCAGCGAGGAAGACATCTACAACCCCGACCGTGACGCTCCCGGTGTCGTTGCGGCCTGGATGCAGGCCGGCGGGCAGCTCGCCACGACGGAGATCCTGCAACCCGGCGCTTGACGCCGGAAGCCCTTCCCGCGGTGGCCGCGCTCCGGGGCCGATCACCCAGCGACACGCGCGCGCACCCGCCGCGACCGAACCTTGCTCAGCGCCTGCTCCCAGGCGAGCAAGGTCGTGGCCTTCACGTTGGCGGGTTTGACGCTGTCGCGGGAGAGCAGCGCCGTCGCGGCGGCCTTCGTGGTCGCGGACGCCTTCGACATGTGACCCGAGTCGAAAGGCGGCTGCGGATCGTATTCGAGCGCGAGCTGAATCGCCTTTGCGCGGGATTCGCCGCCGATCCGTCCGGCCAGCCACAGCGCGAGGTCGAGCCCGGCGGACACGCCCGCACAGGTGACGATGTCGTCCTGATGCACGATCCGTTCGTCGGCCACGGGAACCGCGCCGAAGGCCTTCAGAGCGGGGACGGTCAGCCAGTGCGACGTCGCACGCCGGCCGTCGAGCAGGCCGGCGGCCGCCAGGATCACCGACCCCGAGCACACCGATGTCGTCCAGCCCGCGCTCTGGTGTGCCCGGCGCAACCAGTCGAGCAGCGCCTCGTCACGGGCATGGACCGGCGTCGATGGACCTCCGGGAACGAGAATCACGTCGGGGGACGGGGTTTCGGCAAGTGAGTGGGTGGCGCCGATGACCAGCACACCGGAGTCGGCGGTGATCGGCCCTGCTTCGTGCCACACGAAGCGCACCTCGGCGCCGGGCAGGTTGCGCAGCACCTCGTAGGGACCGATCATGTCGAGCGCGGTGAATCCCGGATAGGCCACGATGGCGATTTGGGTCATGGTGTCGTCCTTTCGGTGTCAGGCAAAGGCCTTGCGGTACTGGTCGGGCGAAATGCCTACGCGGCGAAGGAAATTGCGTCGCATGGTTTCCGCCGTGCCGAAGCCACACCGGGCGGCGATCGCGACGACGGTGTCGTCGGTCTCCTCTAGCTGCCGGCGAGCGGCTTCGGTCCGGATGCGTTCGACGTAGTGGCCGGGCGCCTCACCGATTTCGGCGGTGAACACCCGGGTGAAGTGGCGCGGGCTCATCGCGGCCCGGCGAGCCAGATCCTCGATGCTGTGCGGGCTGCCCGGTTCGGCCTCGATCGTCTCCTGCACCTCGCGGATCGAGTCCCTCCTGGCGCGCGGCATCCACACCGGCGCCGCGAACTGCGTCTGGCCGCCCGGTCGGCGCAGATACAGCACGAGCCAGCGCGCGACCGTCTGTGCGAGTTCGGTGCCGTGGTCGTCCTCGATCAGCGCGAGCGTGAGGTCGATGCCCGCGGTGACGCCCGCGGCCGTCCATACGGTGTCCGAGCTCCGCACGAAGATCGGGTCGGCATCGACGTCGATGGCGGGGAATTGCTCGGCGAGCCGCTCGGCGAAGGCCCAATGGGTGGTCACCCGGTGCCCGTCCAGCAGGCCCGCCTCGGCCGCGAGAAACGCGCCGGTGCACACCGTCACGATGCGCCGGGCGTGTGCGGCGACGGCCTTGATCCAGGCGACCAGGTCCGCATCGGCACGGGCCGCGTCGACGCCGGCGCCTCCGGGCAACACGACCGTGTCGATCGGGTCGTCGGGGTTCGGCAGGGGGGACGCCACGAAGGCCAGGCCCGTGGCCGTCTGGACCGGTCGCCCAGCGATCGAGGCCACCACGACCTCGTAGCCGCCGCCCGTCAACAGCGACGCGCCGGTGAACACGTCGTACGGGCCCACGACATCGAGCGCCTGCACGCCGGGGAAGCCGACGATCACCACGTTGCGAGGCATGGTTTCAGTGTTGGGCACGCCGGGGTGCGTCGTCTACGCCATGTATCCCACCAATTAGGACATGGGACCTGCCCCATGGCGGCCACGGCGGCCTTGGCAGACTGTTGCCCATGGCACAGATAACGTTGCGTGGAAACCCGATCAATACTGTCGGCGAGCTGCCTGCCGTCGGATCCAAAGCCCCGGCCTTCAGTCTGGTCGGCGGGGATCTGGCCCCGGTAAGCAGCGAGCAATTCGACGGTAAGCCGTTGGTGCTCAACATCTTTCCGTCCATCGACACGCCGGTGTGCGCCACCAGCGTGCGGACCTTCAACGAACGCGCCGCCGGCGGCGGAGCGACCGTGGTGAACGTCTCGAAGGACCTGCCGTTCGCACAGGCGCGATTCTGTGGTGCCGAGGGCATCGAGAACGTCAAGAGCGGTTCGGCGTTCCGCGACAGCTTCGGTGAGGATTACGGGGTCACCATGACCGACGGCCCGATGGCCGGACTGCTCGCCCGGGCCATCGTGGTGGTCGGGGCCGACGGCAATGTCGCCTACACCGAACTGGTGCCCGAGATCGCGCAGGAGCCCAACTACGACGCGGCGCTGGCGGCGGCGGGCTGATCTCCGCCACGCCAGGCGGCTCGAGCTAGGGCTCGCCCACTCGCTCCGACGTGGCCGCCAGCACCTCGCGGCAGCCTCTCCACATCTCCTTGATGATGTCGGCGGCGGGCGGCAGGTCGTGAATGCGGCCGGCCACCTGACCGGTGTTGGCGACGCTGGCGTCCAGGTCGCCGTCGAAGTAGAGCCGCTGCACGCGTTGTAATGCCGCGGCCCCCTCTGCGGCAGACGTTGCGGTGTCGAGCCGCTCGGCGGCGGGCGTGCGGATGACGCGCATCATTCGGGTGCCGTCGAGGGGGAGCATCACCGTACCGGTCTCGTCGGCCTCGATGACCGCTTGCTTGAGGTTGCCGTGCACAGGCGAGTCCGCTGACGCGAGCAGCCGGGTGCCCATCTGCACCGCCTCGGCGCCGACGACGAAAGCGGCGGCCATCGACCGCGCGTCGCAGATCCCTCCGGCCGCCACGATCGGGATGTCGACGTGGGCCGCCACCAACGGCAGCAGCACCATGGTGGACGCGCCGAACCGGTTCTTGAATCCGCCTCCTTCGACGCCCTCGACCACCAGCCCGTCCACGCCGGCATCGACGGCCTTCTTGGCCGCGGCCAGGGTGCCCACCACGTGGAACACCGTGATGCCCGCGTCGTGGAGACGTTCGGTGAACACCGACGGGCTGCCGGCCGAGGTGGTCACGAACCGAATGTCGTTGGCGACAAGCAATTCCAGCATCGCCGGGTCACGGTTGAACAGCAACGCAATGTTCGCGCCGACTGCCCCGCCGGTGAGCTCACGGACCCGTCGCAGGTCGGCACGGCCCTGGTCCGAGGTGGTCTCGATGATTCCCAGCGCACCGGCATTCGATACCGCCGCCGCCAGGTGGGCACCGGCGATGTACGTCATCGGCGCCTGGATGATCGGGATGTCGATGTGTGCCAGCGCGCAGACCCGGTTGGGTGCGGGGCTTGGGGCACCGGTGGTCATCGGCCCCGCGGATCGATGAGGTCCCGGAAGCCCTCCGACCGGTGGACCGACGCGCCGAGACCGCGCACTCGCTCGGTCAACGCTCGATCGGACGTCACGACGCGAATGTCGTGCGGCGCAGCGTCGGCCGCGACAAGCCGGACGATCTCGTCGTCGGCCGAATTAGCGGCAGCCCTGGGCGCGTGCGCGACGTCGACCACCGATGACGTGACGGCCGTCGACGGCGGTCGTTCAAAAACCACTGTCACCGTTTCTCCTTGGCTCGACGCCCATCGATCCAGCCTTTCCACCAATGTGACCATGGCACCGTTGCGGTCTTTCCACCAGCCATCGGGACGACTTCCGATCACATTCATTCCGTCGACGATCCAGCGCACAACCACACCGTAAACGACGAGCCGCGGCGGGTGATTTCCATTCTTTAAGCCATCAGTGGTTGATACGGTCACCCTCATGACCTCGATCGCCGACACCACAGAACTCGTCGCGCTGGCCCGCGGCATGCGGGACCTGGTGCGCGCCGAAGCGGCGGAATCCGAGCGGCTGCGTACCCTCACCCCGGCGATCGTCGATGCGATGTGGGCCGGCGGCCTGATGTCAGCGTTCAACCCGGTCGCGGCCGGCGGCGCCGAGCCGTCCTTCACCGAGATGATCGAAACCTGGATCGAAATGGCTTGGCAGGATGGGTCATTCGGCTGGATAGGGATTGCCAATCTGCCATCGTCCTTCGCCGCGGCGGCGTACTTGCCCGACGAGGGTTTCGCCGAAGTGTTTACCGCTCATGACAACCGGGTCACGATGGGCGGCCAGTTCTTTCCCAACGGACAAGGCGCCGCCGTTGACGGCGGCTACCTGGTGACCGGCGCGTGGAACTTTGGGTCGGGCATCGGTCACTCGCAATACATTGCGGCCGGCTTCCTGCCGACGGACGACGGGCAGATGCGCTGGATCAGTGAGGGTTTTCCCGAGATGCGGGTCGCCGTGATTCCGCGGGCGGAAATTAGTTTCAACGACGGCTGGTTCGTGCAAGGGCTGAAGGGGACCGGTTCCTACGACTACAGCGCTCAGGAGGTGTTCGTTCCCGAGAGCCGCACGTTCGAACTGTTCGTGCGGCAGCCCTACCGGGGGACGTCGCCGGCCACCCGGATGGGACTGATGCCCGTGACCGCCGCCGGGCACGCGTCGTGGGCGCTGGGCGTGGCCAAAAGCATGCTCGACGACGTCCAGGAGCTGGCCGCGACGAAGTTCCGGATGAGCGACATGGCGTCGCTGGCCAGCCGCCCCACCTTCCAGAAGGGCCTGGCACATCACCGCGCGGCCTGGCGTGCGGCCCGCCTGTTGGTCCTCGACGCGTTCACCACGGCCGAGGCGGCGGTCGCGGCGGGGGAGGAGCTGACACCGGCGCTGCGCGCCGACATGCGGGTGGCCGCCGTCTTCGCCACCGACACGGCACGTGGCTGCGCCGAATGGGCGCATCTGGCCGCCGGGACCAGCTCGATCCGTGAAGGCAGCCGGCTGGAGCGCGCCTTCCGCGACATCTACACCGGAACTCAGCACGCCTTCATCAGCGAGAAGGTCGCCATCGACGTCGCGCAGATCTGGCTGGGCATCATCGAAGACCAGCCCGGGCTGTAAGTCGCCGGGCGCCGGGCCAGTCACCCGATCCGGGTGCGGCACGCCCATTGACGGGGCATTCGATCTAGGTACTGCGCCTGGCCCTCGCTACCATTGCCCGCATGCGCGGCTCAAAAATCCTGATCACCGGTCCGACCGGCCAGATCGCCACCCCCATCGCCCGGGCGCTTGCCGCCGACAACGAGGTCTGGGGAATCGCGCGTTTCACGGACCCCGCCGCGCGAGAACGCCTCGAGAATGTTGGGATTCGTTGCGAGAAGGTGAATCTTGCAGCCGGCGACTTCAGCGCTCTGCCAACGGATTTCGACTATGTCCTTAACCTGGCGGTGGCGAAGAGCGGAAGCTGGGACAAAGACCTGGCGGCCAACGCCGAGTCGGTCGGCCTGCTGATGGCCCACTGCCGCAACGCAAAGGCCTTTCTGCACTGCTCGTCGGCCGCCGTGTACGACCCGCCGGACGACGACCCCCGCAGCGAGCGGGCCGCCCTCGGCGACAACCACAAGCCGCTGTTTCCCACCTATTCCATCTCCAAAATCGCCGGAGAAGTGGTCGCCCGGTCGGTGGCGCGCATCGTCGGCGTGCCCACCACCATCGCCCGGCTCAACGTCCCCTACGGCGACAACGGTGGCTGGCCGTTCTATCACATGGAGATGATGCTGGCCGGCATCCCGATTCCCGTCCCACCCGGAGAGCCCGCCCGCTACAACCCGATTCACGAGGACGACATCATCGCAACCATCCCCAAGCTGCTCGAAGTCGCATCCATCCCGGCGACAACGGTCAACTGGTGCGGCGACCAGACGGTCAGCCTGCAGGAGTGGTGCGACTACCTCGGGTCACTCGTCGGCAAAGAGCCGATCTTCGAGGCGAGCGAACAAGCGCTGCGCGGCAATCCCACCACCATCGACCGCATGCACAAATTGATCGGCGGCACCTCGGTCGATTGGCGCGATGGAATTCGCCGCATGGCGGCCAAATTCCACCCGGAGCTCGTCGGCGTCTGAGGGCGGTAGCCGAGGTGACCAACACATCCGACGCTGCAGAACAGCGTCTGCGCACGCTTGCCGTGCTGCGCCGAGTGCGCGACCGCATCGACCGCGACTACACGCATCCGCTCGACGTCGAAGCGCTCGCGCGCGGGGTGCACATGTCCGCCGGCCACCTCAGCCGCGAATTCCGGCGCGCCTACTGCGAATCGCCGTACTCCTATTTGATGACGCGACGCATCGAGCGCGCGATGGCCCTGCTGCGCCGCGGCGACCTGAGCGTCACCGAGGTGTGCTTCGCGGTCGGTTGCTCGTCGTTGGGCACCTTCAGCACCCGATTCACCGAATTGGTCGGCGTACCGCCCAGCACGTACCGCCGATCGGCTGACGCGCTGGCGGGCATGCCGCCGTGCGTGGCCAAACAGGTGACCAGACCGATCAGGAATCGAGAAGCATCTGCCGTCGGACCGCCCCTAGCCTGACCGCATGAACATCACCATTCACTCGAGCTTCCTTCCCCATGACGACCCGGAATCGTCGCTCGCCTTCTACCGTGACGTCCTCGGGTTCGAAGTCCGCCTCGACGTCGGCAAGGGCAAGATGCGCTGGATCACGGTCGGTCCGCCGAACCAGCCGGACACCTCCATCGTCTTGAACCCGCCGGCCGCCAACCCGGGCATCACCGACGACGAGCGGCGCACCATCGCCGAGATGATGGCCAAGGGCAGCTACGCCACGCTGCTGCTGGCCACCAACGACCTCGACGGCGCCTTCGAGCGGCTGCAGGCCGGCGATGTTGACATCGTCCAGGAGCCCACCGACCAGCCGTACGGGCTTCGCGACTGCGCGGTCCGTGATCCCGCCGGGAATCTCATCCGGATCCAGGAACTGCGCTGAGCGTGCTTGACCAGCCGTGTGCACAATGCTAAGCAAGTGCTCAGCACCGAGCGCACGAGGCGTCGGGGCGCCACGACTGGCAATACGAAAGGGATCAGATGACGGTGCAGACGGTATTGGACGACCTTCGCAAGCGCCCCGGAACGGGTGACGTCATCTCGGTCATCGATCCCGCGACCGAGGAGACGATCACCGAATTCCCCGACTGCGGGCAAGAGGCGGTCAACGACGCAACCGCGCGGGCCAAGGCGACGTTCGAGTCGGGGGTCTGGTCAGAGCTTCCGGGCCGCGAGCGCGCCAAGATTCTCTGGCGGATCGGGGAGTTGATCGACGAACACGCCGAGGAATTCGCCCAGCTCGACTCGCTCAACACCGGCATGCCGTTGCTGCAGGCACAGTTGCAGATGTCGACCTGTTCGGAGTTCTTCCGCTACTACGCCGGCTGGTGTTCGAAGATCAACGGTGTCGCCTACGACGTGAAGACCGACGGCATCGCGACGGACAACTACGTCAACATGCACGCCTACACGCTCAAAGAGCCGTACAGCGTGGTGGGCTTGATCTTCCCGTGGAACGGCCCGATCTTCAACGCGAGCGCGAAGCTTGCCCCGGCCCTGGCCGCCGGCGGCAGCCTGCTCGTCAAGCCGGCAGAGGAGACGCCGCTGTCGGCGCTGCTGTTGGACAGGCTCGTCCACGAGGCCGGTGTCCCCGAGGGCGTCGTCAACCTGCTGACCGGTTACGGCCACACTGCGGGCGCCGCCATCACCGCGCACCCCGACGTCCAGAAGGTCGCCTTCACCGGCTCGACGGAGGTCGGCAAGGAGATCGTGCGGGCCTCGGCGGACAACCTGAAGAAGGTCACGCTCGAACTCGGCGGGAAATCGCCGGTGCTGATCTTCGACGACGCGAACCTGGACAACGCCATCATGATGGCGTCGCTGGGCATCTTCGTGCACTCGGGCCAGGGCTGCGTGTGCGGGTCGCGTATCTTCGCCCAGCGCGGCGTCTACGACCGGGTCGTGGAAGGCATTGCGATGATGGCGAATTCGTTCAAGCTGGGCGCACCGAGCGAGGAGGGCTGCGTCAGCGGCCCGCTGATCAGCCAGAAGCAGTTGAACCGCGTCATGGGCTTCATCGACGAGGGCAAGAAGGACGGCGTCGAAGTGGTCACCGGCGGCCACCGGCTGGACCGCAAGGGCTACTTCGTGCACCCGACGGTGCTCACCAACGTCGACACGAACATGCGGCTGTACCAGCAGGAGATCTTCGGTCCGGTGGTCACCATCCTGCCGTTCGACGACGAAGACGAGGCCGTGGCGTTGGCCAACGACACCACCTACGGCCTGGCGGCCACCGCATGGACGGAGAACCTCGGCCGGGCCCACCGGATCATGCGGCGACTGCAGGCCGGCAGCGTGCAGGTCAATTGCCAGCTGGTCTTCGACCACGATGTGCCGTTCGGCGGATACAAGCAGTCCGGCTGGGGTCACGAGTTCGGTAAAGAGGGCCTCGAGATCTACCTGAAGACGAAGTCGGTCTGGGCTCAGCTCTAGACCCGTTGTTCCACAACGGAAAGTCCCGGACCCCAACCAGGTCCGGGACTCTCCGACTGCCGTCAAACGAGTCAAGAACCCTTGTTGTAGCGAGTGAGGAACCCGACGGAGGCCACCGCGGCGGCGGTTCCGATCACACCCCACAGCACCAACTGGAAAGCCATCGCGCCGAAAAACCAGCCGAAAGTCATTCCGATGTAGAGCATCCAGATCACCCGGTAAAAGCTCCAGATCGCCAGCAGGCCGGTGCTGATCCCGATGTACAGGCTCCGTTGGCGATCAACACGGTTGATCTGCTCTTGGATGCTGGTCGGCACGATGTTCATCTGCTGTCTTCCTTTCCTGGGGCGCCCCCTCCGTGGTGGCGTCGTTGCGGTAAGTACAGGCCCGCCCGCCGGCTACCGATCCCAAACCCTCCGTTCGGCAAGCCCTGCGTTATCCCCGCTTCGCGCCCGAAGGCAAGAGTCGGGTGGCACCGCGGTCCGGGAATCACCCCACTTGCTGCACCGAGCCGCAGGGTGGGTCAACCTAGATGAAGAGCCGTCATCGCTGCCGCCTCGCCCCCACGCGCTTCCCTGGGTATCCGCGGCGGTGTGTGTCGCGGCCCTTTGGCCGACGTCCCTTGGAGAGGAAGGCGAATTCACTCATGATGAGTCCGATCAAGCTCGCCGCACAAATCGCCGAATCGGTCCTGGCGGTAGTAGGCATCCGGGTCGGTACCGAGGAGCCGACGCACACCGACCAACCGCTCACCGCCACCGTCGAGATACGCCATTACGGTCCGCGGATTGCCGCCGAGACGACCGTGAACGCCGACGAGAACCGTGCTCGCAACGTCGGTTTCCGCCGACTGGCGGGATACATATTCGGTGGCAATCGGCGCGATCAATCGATCTCGATGACGGCACCCGTCAGCCAGCAGCCGAGCCGGCGAGGCGAGCAGATCGCGATGACCGCACCTGTCGCCCAATCCGCTGCCACCGACAGTGGCTGGTCGATAAGGTTTTTCATGCCTGCACAGTGGACGATGGAGACCCTTCCCGCGCCCGAAAATGATCAGGTCCGCCTCGTCACCGTGCCGCCCACGACCGTTGCGGTGCTGCGGTTCAGTGGCGACCGCAGCCCCAGGGCGGTCACCGCTCGCACAAATGAGTTACTGCAGGTATTGCAGGACAAGGGGATTCAACAAACTGGAGATCCCGAGGCCTGGTTCTACGACCCACCGTGGACGTTGCCGATACGGAGGCGCAACGAGATCGCAATTCCCATCGATCCGGCATCGGCACTCGATTAGCCGGTTTGACAGCCGTTCGGTTTCGCGGAATCGTCAGGATAGCCAGAAAGTGGACGCTCGGCCGCTGACCGGGACGGGGCTTATTCTTCGGGACCTTGCACCCCGCGCTGTGGCGTTCCCGCCGATCGAGCCCTAGCGGGGCGTCTACGCCCTCCTCGCATTCGGCTGAGGCTCAGCCGACCATGACCGCCAGCTCGCCGACGTGTTTGCCGTTGACGGATTATCAGCGCGCCATAGCCTCGGGAACGCTCCCGTTCTACCCTGCACAAAGGGGCCGATCGACCGGAGGTTGACTGGATGAACCCGATGCCCCGCACGGCGCTCCTCTGGATCGCCGCGCTCACCGCGCTGATTGCGACCTCGTCGACGGGGCCCGCGGGCGCCGATCCGCCGCCCACCGAGGTGATCACCGTGATGGCCGTCGGGCCCGGCGGAGAAGCGATGAACGGCTACAAGGTGGCTTCCGGGCCGGGTAACGTTGGGCAGGCCAGCGTCTGCTCGGAACCGTCGCCGTCGGCGGTTGCCGACAACGTCTACTCCTGTTCGCCGAGCGCGGCCGGAGCCGGCACTTGCTGGCCCTCGACGCCGGGATCTCTCCTGTGCGTGGACAATCCGTGGGACCTGCAGATGCACCGGGTGATGTTCGACGGTCAGCTTCCGCCCGTGCATCCGACCGCCAACCCGGACCCGTTCGCGCTCGCCCTCGACGACGGGACGCATTGCCTCCTGCGCAACGGTGGCGCCTGGGGTGGGCGAGCCGACGGGTACGTCGGCGTTTACGGATGCGGCGCCAGCGGCGGGAGCGACCCTGCTGTGTTGTGGCTGCCCAGCCAGGGCGCGGGAACCTGCATCGACCGCTCATCGCCGGTGTGGACCGTCAAAGTCGGTCACCTCGGCGCACCGGACGCGGTTCTTCCGCCGCCTACGACCCGCGCGGTGACCGCCGCCTGGTTCGCCGGAGGCCGGGCCGGTCAGTAGCACGGCGGCGATACTGCTATAACGCACGCATGTCAGGTCCTGGGCACACGATCACCAATGTTTCCGATATCGCTAGGTGGACGGCGCTGCACCGGGCGACAGAATCCGGCCGCCCCGATGCGCCTGGTGGATGCTCGATTTCGCGTTTCCCGGCCTGAAGAAGCGGACGAACAGGAACCTCGCTGGGATTGCGGCGAACGCACCGTTCAAGTTCGCACCCGAGAGCGGCCTGGCCTTCTTCGAGGATCTGGGCTGGCGGACCGTCGAAGCGGAGTCTGTGCTCGAGGCCGCCTACCGATTGCGTCGCCTACCGCTGTGGATGCGCCCACTGGGATGGCTGCCTCGCACGGATTTGCGCCGTCCTGGCGGCAGACCCACGAGCGCGGTCGCACTGCTTACCCACTAGATGCCGGGGCGGTAAACCCCCGAAGGCGCCTACCAGACGCGTATCCAGTCGATGAGCATGTCGGCGGGGTAGCTGCCCGGGCCCGGGTCTTCACCACCCGATCCGGCCACTGCCAGGTTGAACACCGGATAGACCGTGTAGCCCGCCCCGTTGAAGGGCCAGTCCGGCAGCGAGCTCGCCGGCACGTCGAAGTAGGGCGCAGCGCCGTCGGTGTAGTCCCTCCAGAATCGGATGCCCGCCTCGTCCCACTGCGTGCGCCAGGTGTGCCAGGCGCTGTCCACCGCGATGTTGTGGGTCTTCCATTCGCCACCGTTGGCTTTGGCGTGGACGGTGGTCGCCGAGGGCCATTTGCCGTTGCCGTACCACTCCATGACGTCGATCTCGCCCTGATCGTCATTGCCGAGCCAATAAGCGGGCCAGGCGCCCGGCGTCAGGCAGTTCAGCTTGATCCGGGCTTCCCAGGTGTGGCCCACACCGCCGCGCCACAGGCTTTGCACTTTGCCGCTGTAGTAGGTGGGGCCGTCCTTGGTGGCGCGCAGCACCAGGTTGGAATTGCCGTCGACGAACACGTTGCGGCGGTCGTCGCGGTACTGCCCGATGTGCTCGGGCAGCTCCCAAAAGGTCGGGTCCTTGATCGTCTCGCGGGCTTTGGCGATCGCCCATTTCGACCCGTCGGGCGCGGAGCCGGCCGGACCGTCGAAGTCGTCCGAGAAGATGTAGTTCCCGGCCTGGCCGCTCGGTGCCGCGGGCGGCGGTATCCGCCCGGAGGGCGTGTCCGGTCGGGGCGGGTAGGCCCAGGCTTTCGGGGCGGGCAGCGTGGCTGCCAGCACCCCGATCCCGGTTGTCAGAATCATGCGGCGGCGATCGATCTCCGGCATAAGCAAGGAACCCTAGCAGCCGACCGTGCGCGATGTTCAAACGGCAAATTGTCGGCGGCTGCCGCTATCGTTCGGATCGCGGCCGGGCCAGGACGGACGGCGGCACTGCAGTGGCAACGGATTGCGTACGCAAATTCACGGCCAATTCTCATCTTGACAGGTGGTTTGGTCTCAGGATACGGCGGGCATTCTGGAATCACGATCCGATAACCACTGTTTTAGCTTTTGCGGGTGGTCTGAAAGGAGTTGACGATCGTGGCGACAAAATCAGAAGGCACGGTTATTTTCCTTCAGTCCCATCCGTTATGGATCGCAGCTCAGCGGCGCGAACGCGAACGCAATGACGCAATGCGTCGCCACCCGGCTTTCCGCGCCCGCCAGCGCGTCGCCGCCACTGGCGGCCGGGTCACGCCGATGATCCGCGACTTCAAGCTGTACTCGGGCACCAACACTCCGGCCTGAATTCGCGCCTGAATTCGTGGTGATCCCAATCACATCCGGTGGCAAAGCGCGCGCGAGCAATCAACTAATTGGCCTCTTCAGTGCGATAGCCCTCGTATTCTGATCCAGTCATTTATCCGACAACCCGACGTTACTACCGTGCGTAGTAGTCAATCCCGCCCGGACGTCGCGGCGCCGATGTCAAGGACCCCACCGCCGTCTGGGTCATCAACCTCGACTATCGGGTCGTCGACGTCGTCGAATTCCAGCCGCAGCGCCCGGGACATGATGGCGTGCATTACGTACATGGTGGTGGTGTAAGTGAATTCGAGGATCTCGGCGTCGGTAAAGACCTCCCGCAGCTGGGTGAATAACCGCTCGGGCACCCGACCGTGTTGGCCGGCAAGGCAATCCGCGTAGGCCAGCAACAACCGCTCGGTGTGATCGAAACAGTCGGCGGTTTCCCAGGACGGTATGGCCGCGATTTTCTCTTCCGACAAGCCCGCCGACCGGCACGCCTTGCAGTGTTGCGAGAAGACGAACTGGCTGCCCACCACCCATCCCGCCCGGATCTGGCCCAATTCGCGGTGGTCGGCCCGGATCGAGACCTCTTCACGGTAGAGGCGGAAGCCGCGCACGGCATGGCGCAGGGCGGCGGGGGACTGCGCCATCACCGTCCACCAGTTGCCGGGAGTGCCACCGACAGCGCCCGGCTCCGCCACCGGATCACGGTCGCCGAACATGAAGTCGTACATCTTCAGCGTGAATTCGTCGCTGACTTCATCGCGCGGGATCGGATTCAGACGCGGCATTGCGCCTCCTCTCGGCTGGCGGCGGGGATCTGGCGATGGCGCAGATTGCATTCGATCGTAGGGTTCTGCTGTTGCCGCACCGTAGTTCTCTGCGGGTACGGCGCTGTCGACCACTGACCGCAGCGGCGGATTCGCCAGCTGTCTGCGGCGTTACGCGGTCAAGAGGGCGGGCGCGCGGCCGACGCGTAAATCAGAGCTTGCCGGCGACGAAGTCTGCGGCCTGGTTGGCCATGCCCGCGTCGATGTAGGCGCCGGCGAGGTGTTGGGGCCAGTTTTCCTTCCAGGTGTTCGGGTCGGCCGGGTTGCAGATGGGATCCGCGCCGTGGCACAACTCGATGGTCCGGTCGTTGTAGGTCGGGTTGAAGTTGGTGATCGGACCCACCCATTGGCTCCCGTTGCCAAACAGTGCGACAGCGGCGATGTGCTGGTCAGCGCCCGCCGGCAGCGGGCTGTCGAACCCGAACGCGCCGATGGGCGCGGCCAGCACGACGTCGGTGACCGCCGCGCCCAGCGAGTAGCCGCCCAGCACCAGCCGGGTGTCGGGGCAGGTGTTGATCATGTCCTGGACGTGGTGGCTCATGTTGTTGGCACCCTGGGCGACCTCGGTATCGGCCGGATACTGCACCGCGTATACACCCACGGTCTTATTCACCTTGTTGCGCACATCGCTGATGAACGCGTTGCCCAGCACACCTGGGCCGGGTGACTCATTACGGCCGCGGGCGAACACGATCTGCACCGGCGGGCAGTTCGCGGCCGAGGCAGACGGTGCCGACCCCGGCGTACCGGAAGGAAGCACCGCTGCGGGCAGGATCGAGGCGGCCGCGGCCATAACTGCGGCGAGGCCAACACCAGCAACGTTAAGCAAGGCGCGCACGCAAATGATGGTAGAGCGAACCCGCTCCGCGCGCTGGGCAGCCGGTATACAGACCGCGGGTGATCGCTCAGCGCGAACAACGACCGCGGTGCGGGGCGGTGCCGGGCGAGACGATAGGTTCAGCTAATGAGCCACGTCGACGCGAATGCGCCCGAGCGCTTGTTCGCGCTGGCTGAACAGGTGCAGGGATTCATGCCGGCCGACGAGGGGCGCGCGCTGTACGCCGCCGCGCTGCGGTACCTCGGCGGTGGAATCGGCGTCGAGATCGGCACGTACTGCGGCAAATCCACCCTGTTGCTGGGCGCGGCGGCCCAACAAACCGGCAGCGTGCTTTACACGGTCGACCACCATCACGGTTCCGAGGAGCACCAGGCCGGCTGGGAATATCACGACGCGTCGATGGTGGATGACGTCACGGGTTTGTTCGACACACTGCCGACGTTTCGTCGTGCGCTCGATACCGCCCAACTGGACGACAACGTCGTCGCCATCGTCGGCAAGTCACCGCTGGTGGCGCGGGGATGGCGCACACCGCTGCAGTTCCTCTTCATCGACGGCGGCCACAGCGAGGCGGCCGCGAACCAGGATTTCGACGGCTGGGCCAAGTGGGTCGACACCGGTGGGGCGCTGGTCATCCACGACGTTTTTCCCGACCCGAAGGACGGCGGGCGGCCACCCTATTACATCTACTGTCGCGCACTGGATTCCGGACAGTTCCGGGAGATATCAGCGACCGGGTCGCTGAGGCTGCTCGAACGTGTCAGCGGCCGGCCGGGGGCACAGGTCTAGCGGGTCACCGGCCCGGGCCGGTGCCGACGCATTCGCAATCGAAGTCGGTCTGCAGGCCCACGGGGAGCTCGTCGCCGCGGAAGATTCCCGCGCCGGCGGTGGTGTTCGACAGGGCGTCCGCCGCCAGGATCATCGCCGCGCCGGTCCAGGTGGTGCGCTCCTCGGGCCAGCGCTTGCCGTCCGCGAAAACGAGTCCCGTCCAATACGATCCGTCGTCCTCGCGGAGATGCTGCATCGCGGCGAACTGCCGGTGGGCATCCGCGCGCTGCCCGATCGCGTCCAGCGCCATCACCAGCTCGCAGGTTTCGGCACCGGTCACCCATGGACGATCGCCGACGCACCGGATGCCCAGACCGTCGACCACGAACGCATCCCAGCGCTGCGTGATGCGCGCGGCCGCCGCCGGACCGCGCAGGGCGCTACCGAGGATCGGGTAGTACCAGTCCATCGAGTAGCGGTCCTTTTCGGTGAACGCCTCGGGGTGCGCTGAGATGGCGTGACCCAGGCGGCCCAGCGCCAGTTCCCACTCGGGCTGGGGATCTTCGACCAGAGCAGCCAGGGCAAGCCCGCACCGGATGCTGTGAAAAATGCTCGAGCACCCGGTCAGCAGAGCTTCCGGCAAAACACCGGATTCGCTTCGCGCCCAACCGATCTCGCCATAGCCGATTTGCATGTCGATGACGAAGTCGATCGCTTTGTGCACCACCGGCCACATCTCGGCCGCGAACGACTCATCACCGGTGACCAGCACGTGGTGCCACACACCGGCGCCGATGTACGCGCAGAAGTTGCTGTCGCTGTTGGCGTCTTCGATGACGCCCGCGCGAAACTGGATGGGCCATGAGCCGTCGGGGCGCTGCGTGTCGCGGCACCAGGCGAAGGCCGCCCGCGCCGGCTCCAGCAGTCCCGCGGCGGTGAGCGCCATCGCGCACTCGATGTGGTCCCACGGATCGGTGTGCCCGCCCTCGAACCAGGGGATGGCACCCGATGGTTCCTGTGCGGCGGCGATGGAGAGTGCGGTCTGTCGACATTGCCCGGGAGTCAGGACCCCCGGAACCGCGGGCGGGTTAGACCGATGCAACTGAATACCCTTCAGTCGCCTGGCTTTTCGCCTCCTGCGGTTTGACGAAGTACATGGCTACGCTCTTGCCCACCAGTGGATTGAGCAGCGACTCCGCCAGCTGGGTGACCTTTGGCCGCTGCATCAGGTCCCATACCAGCAGTTTGTGATAGGCGGTGACCGCACGGTGGTCGGTGTTCTGCACGCCGACAGCGCATTTGAGCCACCAGAAGGGGGAGTGCAGCGCGTGGGCATGGTGGGTATGGGTCAATTCCATTCCGCCGTCGGAGATCTTGCCGCGCAATTCACTGGCCCGGTAGATGCGTACGTGGCCGCCCTCGTTGCTGTGGTACTCGTCGGAGAGCAACCAGCACACCTGCTCGGGCAGCCACCGCGGCACGCTGACGGCCAGCGTGCCACCGACTTTGAGCACCCTGATCAGCTCGGCGATGGCCGCGTCGTCCTGGGGGATGTGTTCGAGAATCTCCGACGCGATGACGCAGTCGAATGTCTGGTCGGCGTAGGGCAACTTCAGCGCGTCACCGACGACCACCTTCGCCGACGCAGCGGCTGGCGCCTCGCCGGTT
This sequence comes from Mycobacterium sp. NGS58, assembly GCF_059812385.1. Lineage (NCBI taxonomy): Bacteria > Bacillati > Actinomycetota > Actinomycetes > Mycobacteriales > Mycobacteriaceae > Mycobacterium > Mycobacterium sp. NGS58. The sequence goes on from NZ_JCALCO010000026.1 coordinate 79,843, forward strand.
TCGGCCATCGCGCGCAGGATGGCGTCCACCGAACGCAATTCGTCCTCGTCGCGGTCGAAGGCGACGACGTCGGCGCCACGCCGATACGCTTCGAACGCATGCCGGCCCGCCCCGCATCCGACGTCGATGACCGTGGTCGACGGTCCGATCTCGAGCCGGTCGAAATCGACTGTCAGCATCGTGCTCCGCCCGCCGCGTTGCGCGCGATCGCCCGCTCATAGACCCGCACGGTCTGAGCGGCCACGGCCTCCCAGCTGAAGACGTTGACGGCGCGGGTGCGGCCCGCCTTGCCGAGGCTGCGGCGCTTCTCCGGGGAGTCCAGGAGTTCACCGAGCGCGCTGGTCAGCGCATCCACGTCGGCGGGCGGCACCAGCTCGGCGCAAGCACCGTCCGTCCCAAGGACTTCCGGCAGCGCGCCGACCCGGCTGGCGACGATCGGGGTGCCGCTGGCCATGGCTTCCACCGCGGGCAGCGAAAACCCTTCGTAAAGCGAGGGAATACAGGCGACCTCCGCGGACGCGAACAAGGCGGCCAGCTCGGCGTCGGACAGCCCGCTGGTGATGTGCACTATGTCGGAGATCCCGAGTTCGGCGATGAGTTTGTGGGTCGGGCCGTTCGGCTCCACCTTGGCGACCAACCGCAGCTCGAGATCCCGGACGGTGCGCAGTCGGGCGACGGCCTGCAGCAGGGTGCGGACGCCCTTCAGCGGGGTATCGGCGCTGGCGATCGCGATGATGCGCCCGGGCTCGCGGGGGGCGGATCCCGGTTTGAACAGCTCGGTGTTGACCCCCAGCGGCACGACGTGAAGTTGCTCCGGCGCGACGGCGAAGTCGGCGACGATGTCCGACGCCGACGACGACGAGACCGTCAAGAGGTCGGGGATGTGCCGGGCGACCTCTTGCTGCATGTCCAAGAACCCATACCATCGGCGCACCAACGGCTTTCGCCACCACCGCGCGGCGGCCAGGTCCAGTACCCGATCGCGGGTGATCGGGTGGTGCACGGTGGCCACGACGGGAAGTCCCGCCTCGGCGATGCTGAGCAGTCCGGTGCCCAGGCTCTGGTTGTCGTGAACGACGTCGAAATCCGTTGCCCGCTGGGCCAGTAGCCGCGCCGCCCGCATCGTGAACGTCCGCGGTTCCGGAAAGCCCGCGGTCCACGTGGTGAGCAATTCCAGCAGGTCGATCGAGTCTCGAATTTCGCTCGGCCGCGGCACCCGAAACGGGTCCGGTTCCCGATACAAATCGAGGCTGGGCACCTCGGTGAGCCGGACCCGCGGATCGAGCAGGTCGGGATACGGCTGTCCGGAAAACACCTCAACGTCGTGACCGAGTTCGACCAGGCCGTGGCTGAGATGGCGCACGTAGACGCCCTGTCCGCCGCAATGGGTCTTACTACGGTAGGACAGCAGGGCAATTCGCATACTCAACTCTTCTTTGCTGGAAAATGACCACGGGTGGCAACGAATGGCGCCGAATACATCGCGGTCAACGGGCTCCCGAACTCCGTGACAGCAAATTGGACATGTGTCCAGACTATAGTTCGATCACCTAATCGAGCGCAACGAGCAGGAAATCCGCGGACCCGCGCGCAAGCAACCCCCGGGATGTCCGACACGCAAAGATCATGCCACTGGGCAGCGGCCACGATCTTTCCGGCCGGTCGATTCCGGACGGGCGACGGCTGAGCGCTGACCGGCGCAGATCGGCCGAAGGAAGCCGTGGGCTTTTGTTACCATCGCGCGGTGCGGGATTCGGCCGGCCGGGGTGGACGCGGGGATCAACGATGGCCCTCGCGGCGCGAGGTCCTCAAATACGCCGGCACCTACGCCTTGACGCCGGCCGTGCTGAGCCTGGGCGCGCTGGCCCAAAGCCCCGGCGCCCCGAAGGCGTCAGCCGCCGGCATGAAGCTCATCGATTTCGCCGAGCGCAGGATCGCTCCCAATGAGATCAAGTCGGCGGGCTACGACGGCGTGGTGAATTACGTTTCGCTGTCGCGGCCGGGCGCGAACTTCGAGGCCAAACCGCTGACAAAGGACTACGCCGACGCGCTGCGGGCGGCGGGGCTGCATATCGTCAGCAACTTCCAGTACGGGAAGCCGGGCTGGCCGGATCCGTCAGATCTCACGCGCGGGTATGACGGCGGCGTGGCCGACGCTCATAGCGCCATGCAGTTGCACTCCGCGGCGGGAGGCCCGAACTCGGCCCCTATCTTCTTCAGCGTTGACGACGCCATCGATGCCAACACGTGGAATACGCTTGCGGTGCAATGGTTTCGAGGGATCAACTCGGTGTTGGGCGTGGGCCGCACCGGCATCTACGGGGACGCCCAGGTGTGCGGATGGGCGATCAGGGACGGCGTCGTCGGGCCGTCCACCAGCGCCGGACACCAATGGGTGTGGCAGACGAGGTCCTGGTCGCACGGCGATCGCGAACCCGCGGCGGTGCTCTACCAAACGGTCGTCAACAGCCCCGGGAATCCGGGCCCGCTGCTGGGCGGCATCAATGTCGATGTCGACGACGTCCTCGCCGCGGACTTCGGGCAGTGGGAT